>JBEGRP010000001.1:0-27853 GCA_041180345.1 Actinomycetota bacterium
CCTAAGCGGCAACCGGGGCTGGCTCCACCTCCTGCGCGGCTAGTCCCACCTCCTGCGCTGCGCCTCTGGTCCATCACCTCCTGAGACAGGTCCGAGGGGTCGCATGCAGGTCGACTGCACTTCCAGTGGCTGACTAGGCTTGAGTCTCACCTCCTGCCTCGCCAAACCGGAGAGTGCTTCTGAGTTGTGGACGAGCGCTTGCTCATCGCCCCATTTGCCTTGTAGCGCTCGATACCCTCAAAAGCTTTGACGTAGTAAAGAGAGCCGACCTGATGAATAGGAATGGCTGCGCTCGGCGAAAATGGTGTCGAAAGCCAGAGACGACTTTCCAGAACCACTGAGGCCGGTGAAGACCACCATGCTGTCGCGCGGAATCTCGACGTCCAGATTCTTCAGATTGTGAACACGGGCACCCTTGATGTGGAGGGTGTTGGAATGTGGAACCTTCGAGATAGACACAGAGCAAGTTTAACCACCGAGTTGGACACTAAAGTCCCCACCGAGACGGTGAGTTCGAGCCCCTCGAAACTAGATCTTGTCGGCCTTGTCCATCTGTCGAATTTCGTACTTGAGTTCGGAGATTTCGTCCCTGAGCCTTGCCGCGAGTTCGAAGTTGAGTTCGGCGGCCGCGGCACGCATTTCGGCGTCGAGTTCGACCACTACCTTGAGCAGTTCCTCGCGTCCCATTGCGCTCAAGCCGGCTCGGCCGCGTGGTGGCAGCACAGCCTTGCCGTCGCGGGTTCGCTTATTTTTGGCCGAGGCGATTAGTTCTGCGGTGTCCTGCTCTTCGCGCAGAATTTGATCGGTGATGTCGGCGATTTTCTTCCGCAGCGGTTGAGGGTCAATGCCGTTGGCGAGGTTGTAGGCGACCTGTTTCTCTCGTCTGCGGTTGGTCTCTTCGATAGCGCGCGCCATCGAGTCGGTGATGTTGTCGGCGTACATGTGCACTTCGCCATTTATGTTGCGGGCGGCACGACCGATGGTCTGGATGAGACTGGTTGTGCTTCGCAGGAAGCCTTCTTTATCGGCGTCCAGGATGGAAACCAGCGAAACCTCGGGAAGGTCGAGACCCTCTCGCAGCAGGTTGATGCCGACCAGGACGTCGTATAAACCCTGTCGCAGTTCGCGCAGCAGTTCTACGCGTCGCAGCGTATCGACATCGCTGTGCAGGTAGCGAACGCGAACTCCAGCTTCGGTCAGGAAGTCTGTGAGCTCCTCCGCCATTTTCTTTGTGAGGGTGGTAACTAGGACGCGCTCATCGCGCTCGGTGCGTATCTTGATTTCGTCGAGCAGGTCGTCAATCTGCCCCTTGCTTGGTTTGATTACGACCTGAGGGTCGACCAGGCCGGTGGGTCGGATGATCTGTTCGACCACGCCAGCACCGAGTGCCATCTCGTATTTACCCGGAGTAGCCGAGAGATAAACGGTCTGCCCGATTCGCTCCTGGAACTCGGCGAACTTCAGCGGCCGGTTGTCGAGGGCGCTGGGCAGGCGGAAGCCGTGTTCAACCAGGGTTCGCTTGCGCGAGCTGTCACCCTCGAACATGGCTCCGATCTGCGGGACGGTCACGTGGCTTTCGTCAATCACCGTGAGGAAGTCATCAGGGAAGTAATCCAAAAGGCAGGAGGGAGCGCTCCCTGGTTCGCGCCCGTCGATGTGACGAGAGTAGTTCTCGATACCGCTGCAGAAGCCCAGCTCACGAATCATTTCCAGGTCGAAAGTTGTGCGCATTTTCAAGCGCTGGGCCTCAAGCAGTTTGCCCTGCTGCTCCAGTTCTTTTACCCTGGCAACCATCTCATCCTCGATGGCCTCCAGGGCACGCCCCATCGCCTCCGGAGTGGCAACGTAGTATGACGCCGGGAACACGGCAACCGTGTCGAGTTGGTTTATGGTTTCGCCGGTAAGTGGGTGGAGGCTATAAATCGCCTCGATCTCGTCACCGAAGAGCTCAACGCGAATGGCGTTTTCGTCGTAGACCGGAATGATCTCGATTGTGTCACCCTTCACGCGGAAATTTCCGCGCGAGAAATCAATGTCATTGCGCTGGTATTGCATGGCCACGAAGGCTCTAATCAGGTCCTCACGATCGATTCGCTGACCTACCTGCAGCGGCAGGCTTTGATCCAGGTACTCCTTCGGTGCACCGAGGCCGTAGATGCAAGAGACGGTGCTAACCACCACTACATCGCGCCGGGACAGCAGGCTCATCGTTGCCTTGTAGCGCAGGCGCTCGACCTCGCTGTTGATGCTGGAATCCTTCTCGATGAAGGTGTCGGTCTGAGGCACGTAGGCTTCGGGCTGGTAGTAGTCGTAGTAGCTAACGAAATACTCCACGGCGTTGTTTGGCAGGAGTTCGCGAAACTCGTTTACCAACTGGGCAGCGAGTGTCTTATTGTGCGCCAGAACCAGGGTGGGCCTTTGAACGGCTTCAATTAGCCATGCCGTGGTTGCGCTCTTACCGGTTCCGGTGGCACCAAGCAGCACTACGTCCTTTTCCCCCGCATTAATGCGCGCTGCTAGGTCAGCAATTGCGGTCGGCTGGTCGCCGCTGGGTTTGTACTCACTGATTACCTCGAAAGGTCTAAAACTTCTGGTGGTTTCCATCAGGAGCCGTTCACTTCGGGCGCTCCGTCGGTTCCAAAAATCAACCGCTCCCCCGGCTTGAGGGAACCAATCGACTCGAGGCGCAACTTCTCGGCTGCCTCGCGCTCGAACTGCAACCACAGTTTCCCAGCATCTTTGAGAAGGAGGCCTAGATCTTGGTTGGAGTTAAGGATGAAATCGGCTGCGTTCGCACGCTGCGCCGGTGTCGCTTGATTGCGGATACGAGCGATGGCCTGTTCGCTGGTCATTTGACGGTGGGTCACCATGCGTTTTACTTGCTCTTCCAAGGGTGCCTCGACCGTGACGATTCGATCGAAGGGTAGATCGCTGGCAGCCTCCACCAGCAGCGGTACGTTGTAGACCACAATGGCTTCGGGTCGCTGGCTGGAAATCTGACGTTTGGTTTCGGCTCGTACCAACGGATGGGTGATCTTTTCCAGATCTTGGCGCTTGGCAGGGTCGGCGAACACTATTTCAGCCAGCGCCTGTCGGTTTAGGCTGCCGTTTTCATTGAGAACTGATTGACCAAACGCGGCCTCGATGGCCGCCAGACCCTCGGTGCCAGGCTGTACCACCTCACGGGCTATCGCATCGGCGTCCAGATGCACCGCACCAAGGCTTTGCCAGTGTTCGGCAACCGTGGATTTGCCGGCAGCAATGCCGCCAGTGAGACCGATCAAGAACATGGAACTAGCCTAAGCGTTTGCGGTGGTGTGATGTCCGGGTAGGTGAGACAAAACTGGGGCCATTAAAGCAAAAGGCCCACCCCTTGCGGGATGGGCCTTTTGGGAACGGATTACTTGCCGCTGAGCTTGTCGCGCAGTGCAGCGAGCGACTCGTCGTCGGCAAGGGTGCCGGCCGAGGTGCTCTCCGAGCTGTACGAGCTTGCGCCTGCGTCTGCAGCTGCAGCGCCGGTGCTCTCTGGAAGAGTTGCAGCCAGTGCGTTGAACGCAGCAACCTGCTTCTTGTGAGCTTCCCAACGGGCGTGAGCCTCGGTCCACTCCTTCTCCCACTTGGCGCGAGCTTCCTCGAAGCCTGGCTTCCACTCGTTGGTCGCAGCGTCGAAGCCCTCTGGGTACTTGTAGTTGCCCTTCTCGTCGAAGTCGGCAGCCATACCGTAAAGAGCTGGGTTGAAGTCGGTGCCCTCTGGGTCAACCTCTTCGACAGCCTGCTTGAGCGACAGCGAGATGCGGCGACGGTCTAGGTCGATGTCGATTACCTTGACGAAGACGTCCTGGTTTACCGATACAACCTGCTCGGCTAGATCGATGTGCTTGCTCGAGAGCTCGCTGATGTGAACCAGACCCTCGATACCGTCGGCAACGCGGACGAATGCACCGAAAGGAACCAGCTTGGTGACCTTACCTGGTGCGTACTGACCGATTGCGTGGGTGCGAGCGAATACCTGCCATGGGTCTTCCTGGGTTGCCTTGAGCGACAGCGAAACACGCTCGCGCTCCTGGTCGACCTCGAGAACCTCGACGGTAACTTCCTGACCGATCTCGACGACCTCGCTGGCGTGCTCAATGTGCTTCCAGCTCAGCTCGGATACGTGGACCAGACCGTCTACGCCGCCCAGGTCGATGAAGGCACCGAAGTTAACGATGCTCGAAACAACACCGGTGCGGATCTGACCCTTGGCCAGGTCTGCAAGGAAGGTGCTGCGGCTAGCGGACTGGCTCTCCTCCAGGAGGGCACGGCGGCTAAGTACTACGTTGTTGCGGTTCTTGTCGAGCTCGAGGATCTTGGCCTCAACCTTCTGACCCAGGTATGGGCCGAGGTCGCGAACGCGACGCAGCTCGATGAGGGAGGCAGGAAGGAAGCCACGGAGGCCGATGTCTACGATCAGACCACCCTTAACAACCTCGATAACAACACCGTTGACGGTGCCGTCGGCTTCCTTGATCTTCTCAACATCGCCCCAAGCGCGCTCGTACTGTGCACGCTTCTTGGACAGGATGAGACGGCCTTCCTTGTCTTCCTTCTGAAGAACCAAAGCCTCTACGGAGTCGCCAACTGCGACGATGTCGCTTGGGTCAGCGTCGTGGCGAATCGAAAGTTCGCGCGATGGGATGACACCCTCAGTCTTGTAGCCAACGTCGAGGAGAACCTCGTCGCGGTCAATCTTTACAACGGTACCTTCGATGAGGTCGCCATCGTTGAAGAACTTGAGGGTCTTTTCGACTGCTGCGAGGAAGTCCTCTGCCGAGCCGATGTCGTTTACAGCAACCTGGGTTGCCTTGCTGGTGGTCATGTAGTTTTTTCTCGTTTTGGGTTTTTCTCGGGTCACGGCAAAAACTCACCAACAGTTGGAAACTGAATGAGCTTGCTTCACCGTGACGATTTACGGTTTATTGCACAAATGTGCTTATTTAGACTACCCCAGAAGACCGCGTCAAATCAAGGATGTTTAGAAGAGTTGGCTCAGATTTGCGAGCAGTAATCTGGCCTGCTCTTCCCCATCATCGGTGGCGGTAACCGTTATGGTCAGGTCTTCACCGAAGCGTGCACCGAGGGTCAGTAAAGAAAGCACCGAATCGCCGCGACTAGGCGCTTCCCCGGAACGGCCGATGGTGACGTCGAATTCGGATTCTCCAACGATGCGCGCGAACTCGGTGGCTGGCCTGGCGTGCCAACCTTCTGGTTGGCGGATGGTCACGACCGCGGTGTGCAGGAAAGTCATGGCTGACGCTATTCCTCGGGCCTAATGCCCGGCGAGGTCCCAGTTTTTGCCGATGCCAACGTGCACCTCGAGTGGGACCGAAAGTTCAACAACCTTATCCATACGCTCGGTAACCAGGGCTCGCAGAGTTTCGAGTTCGCCAGGGGCAACCTCAAAGACAAGTTCGTCGTGTACCTGCAGCAGCATGCGACTCTTCAGGCCCTGCTGCTCCATTAGGGCAGCAATCTGGTTCATGGCCAGCTTCATGATGTCGGCAGCCGTTCCCTGGATTGGTGCGTTCAGCGCAGCTCGCCGAGCGTTTTCCCGAATCTGGAAAATCTTCGAATTGAGGTCATCGAAGGGGCGGCGGCGGCCGAAGGTGGTCGTGGTGTAGCCGTCGGTCTTGGCGACATCAACGACCTTTGCAAGATAGCGCTTCACTCCCCCGAACCGAGCAAAGTAGTCGGCCATCAACTGCTTGGCTTCGGCGTTGCTGATTCGGAGCTGCTTAGCCAGCCCGTATTCACTCAGACCATAGACCAGGCCGTAGGACATCGCCTTGACCTTCGAACGCATGGCTGGAGTAACGTCTTCGGGGTTTACACCAAAAATCCGAGCGCCAACATAACGGTGTAGGTCTTCACCGGTGCGGAAGGCATCGATCAGCCCTTCGTCCTCGGAGAGGTGGGCCATGATTCGCATCTCGATCTGGGAATAGTCTGCCGTCAGCAGGGTCTCAAATCCCTCTCCGACCTCAAAAGCGGCGCGAATCTGCCGACCTCGCTCAGTCTTGATTGGGATGTTTTGCAGGTTAGGGCTATCGCTTGAAAGGCGCCCGGTACTGGTACCGGTCTGACCGTAGCTGGTGTGGACTCGGCCATCGGTGCCAATCGCCTTCAGAACAATCTCCACCATTTGGCGAATTTTCGAGGCTTCGCGGTGGGCCAGAAGTTTCTCCAGGAACGGGTGTTCGGTCTGCTCAAAGAGTTCGTTCAGTGCGGCGGCATTGGTGCTGAAGCCGGTCTTGACGGTCTTCGTGCCCTGCATTCCTAGCTTGTCGAAAAGTATGGTTTGGAGCTGCTTCGGAGAAGCAAGGTTGATTTCCTCGCCGATAATCGCGTATGCCTCTTGCGCGATTTGATTGACCTCGGCACCGAGAGTCTCGAACTGTGCCTCGAGCGATTGACGATTCACCTGGATGCCGTAGTGCTCCATCTGGGCCAAGACGGCGCTTGATGGTAGCTCGACACCCGTGTAAACCCTCAGTTGTTCCTGGCTGGATACCTCGAGGTGCAGTTTGCTGGCTAGTACCAGCGAAAGCCAGGCGTCGAGGCTCGGATCGATGGCTACGTCCTGAATGATGGCGCTTGGGTCACCGCGCTCGACTTCTAGGCCCAGATATTCCTGGGCTAAGTCGTCCAGGGCGTAACCGCGGCGAACCGGGTTCAAGAGGTACGACAGCAACAGTGGGTCATAGTCGAATCCGGCCGCAACCTCGGTGACTAGTTGCTTTCGCGAAGCACCGAGCAGTCTTCGAAGGTTGTTCTTGGAGTCGAAGCAGGCCTTCTGACTTGAACCATCGAGTAGCCAAGGGTTCAAGACGGCTTCGGCGGCAGCGTAGTCCTTGACCGGTAGGTGGAAGCGTTCAGTTTCATTGGCAAACCCGACCCCAACCAGTTGCGAATGATCCGCGTCGTCGCCTGCAAAATCGAAGGCAACGCCAACCGGGCCACGCTGCTGCTTGAGCCAGGTCACGATCTCTGTTCCCGTCGCTGCCACACTCGCCGGTAACTCGTGCGAGATCACAGGCGACGCCTCCGCGATGGCGTCATCGACGACTGCATCGGGGTTGACGGCACCTTCTGCGGTTGCGGCGGTACCGGCTGTGACACCGCGCTGGCGCAGGACTCTTTCGGTGAGGGTTCGGAACTGGAGCTTCCCAAAGACCTGGCGCACCTTGGCCTCGTCCACCGGCCCCAGCGCGAGACCCTGCTTCATATCAAAGTCGAAGTCGAGGTCGCGAACCAGGTGATTCAGGCGACGGTTGCGAACCGCGAGTTCGCGATGCTCGCGGAGGTTTTCGCCGACCTTGCCGGTAATCTCCTCGGCGGCGTCCAAAACACCCTGTAGCGATCCGTAGGCTTGAAGCCACTTTGCGGCCGTTTTGGGTCCGACTCCTGGAATTCCCGGAAGATTGTCGCTGGTTTCACCAACCAGAGCTGCCAGGTCCGGGTACTGCTTGGCGTGAACGCCGTACTTCTCGTATACCGCCTCGTCGGTCATGCGAGCCATGTTCAGCACGCCCTTGACCGGATAGAGAATCGTGGTTTCTTCGCGAATCAGCTGGAAGGTGTCGCGGTCACCGCTGACCACGAAAACGTTGAAGCCTTGGTCGGCACCCTGATCGGCCAAGGAAGCGATGATGTCATCGGCCTCGTAGTTTTCGCGGGTGAGCGTGATTATGTTCATCGCGGCCAGTGCTTCGGTCAGCAACTCCGTTTGCCCGGCGAACTCTGGCGGGGTCTCGCCTCGGGTGCCCTTGTACTCGGCATATTCCTCGGTGCGGAAAGAAGATCGCGAGAGGTCGAAAGCGACGGCAAGGTGGGTGGGCTTCTCTGCCTTCAGGATTTCCAGCATCATGCTGATGAAGCCGTGAACGGCGTTGGTGTGCTGACCGTCCGAGGTGCGGAAGGAATCTGGATTCAAGGCGTAGAAGGCACGGAACGCCAGCGAGTGACCATCGATGAGCAGCAGAGTAGGCTTTTGCGTAGCGTCCATGGCAACTAGCCTAAACGCTCCCACCGACTGTTTTTTGGAGTCCGCACCATGACCGAACCGAAACTGAGCCCGCAGGCCGCGGAGCTTTGGAAAGAACGCCAGATGGGCGCATTGGCGGATCGCATGGGGATCAAGTTGTTAGAGCTCAGTGCCGAGCGTGCCGTCGCAACGATGCCGGTAGAAGGGAACACCCAGCCGCTCGGCCTGGTTCATGGTGGCGCTTACGTTGTTATCGCCGAGTCTCTTGGTTCATTTGCCGCTAATGTTTGGGCTGCTCCGAATGGCTTTGCCGTAGGCATCGAGATCAACGCATCGCATTCGGGCTCGGCCCGCGAGGGTGTGGTGACTGCAACCTGCACCGCACTGAGTCTGGGTAAGACCCTAACTGTTCATGAGATTGTCTGCACCGACGAGGCTGGCCGCCGGCTATCTACTATTCGAATCACGAACCTGATTCGCGAACGTCGCAGCTAGCGAGCGTCAGGCAGATCTAGCCAGTTCCCGCTGGATCACTAGGCTGCCGGAGTGTCCTTTGGAGCGCCCAACTGCTCGATGATGGTCTTCGCGACTTCCTGCATCGTCAGGCGACGGTCCATAGAGGCCTTCTGAATCCAACGGAAAGCCTCTGGCTCGGTCAGATTCATCTTCTCGTTCAAGAGTCCCTTGGCACGGTCGATCAACTTGCGAGTTTCGAAGCGCTCATTCAGGTCTGCAATGTCGGCTTCCAGCGCGGTGATCTGCTCGAAGCGGCTAAGCGCGATGTCAATAGCTGGCTGCAGATCGCTCTGAGTCCACGGCTTCACAAGATAGGCCATAGCGCCGGCCTCACTAGCTCGCTGGACTAGCTCCTTCTGGCTGAAAGCGGTTAGCAGCACCACTGGAATTTTTAGTTCGCCAATTTTCTCGGCGGCCGAAATGCCGTCTAGCTTTGGCATCTTCACATCAAGAATGCAGATGTCCGGTCGATGCTCAGTGGCGAGTGCCACCGCCTCTTCGCCGTCGGCTGCCTGAGCTACTACTTCGTAGCCCAGTTCTGCCAAGGTCTCGGCGAGGTCCATGCGGATAAGTGCTTCGTCCTCGGCGATGAGAACTTTGCGGGCGGTGATTTCTTCGGACATGCCGTCAACTTTAACGCAAAAAGCCTCAGGTTGGGTCAGAAAGCTGTCCGGCGTAGCCGTCAGCCGTGGGGTAAACTAAACAGGTACTTCTGGCCGAAGTGGCGAAATGGCAGACGCGGAGCACTCAAAATGCTTTTCCGAAAGGAGTGCGGGTTCAAGTCCCGCCTTCGGCACAACTAATGAACGCAACGTTGATTTTCGACGGTGACTGTGGGTTCTGTACCAGCACCGCTAACTATGTTGCAGCTCACACCACAACCCCGATAACGGCAGTTGCTTGGCAACTGACCGACGTCGCTGCTTTCGGCTTAACCACCGAGCAGACCGCCGATCGGGTTTGGTTGGTTATGGGTGAACAGCACTTTGGCGGGCACGAGGCGTTCGCGTGGCTGTTGATCCTCCAAGGCAAGCTCGCTCTCAGGGCAATCGGCCGCTTCATGCTACTACCAGGCGTCGACAGGCTGTCGGCTTTGGCTTATCGCCTCGTTGCCCGATATCGGCACCGCCTGCCGGGAGGCACTCCGGCCTGCAAGTTACCGCGCTAGTTCGACTCGGAAAGTTCGGTTCGGATTTCCCTGACAATCTGCTTCGCCAATTCATCCACTGGCTGAGTAGCGTCGAACACGCGACCGGGTTCGTGCTTGGTTAGTGGGTCGAAAATGCGCAACTGACTACCCAGCAGTGGCTTGCGAAAAAGGGCTCCGGTTGGATCATCCAACCGAGCTTCCAGTACGTGACGCGGTGCATCGAGTTGAGCGAACCACACTCGCTGAATCTCACGGTTGATTAGTTCGCGATAACTGTGCTTCAACAACGAAGCGCCAATGACCACGTCTCCGTTGCGCAGTTCAGCCAGGATGTTGGATACCCAGCCGTCACGATCGTCGTCGGAGAGTGGCGTACCTTTTGACATCTTGTCTAGGTTTGCCTTGGGGTGCAATTGATCACCGTCGATGTACTGCACCCCAAGTCTCTGGGCCACTTCCCGACCGACGGTGGACTTTCCAGAACCGGCTGGGCCGATAACGAGTAGCTGGATGGTCATGAACTTGCCTCCCGTGGATGGTTATTGGCGAATCTATTCAAATGAAATCAGCCGATTGTTACGGGGATGTTTTATCCAGACTTCCAGATCGCTAAATCTGGGAACGCAAAACGGGCCCAATCCCGAAGGACTGGGCCCTTTGCTACAAGCCGGTTTAGGCCTGGAATGCCGGAACGACTCCGTTGACCGCATCACCGACGCGGTGCACGCGCAGCGAGTTGGTGGAGCCTGGGATGCCAGGAGGGGTACCAGCGACGATTACTACCTCTTCGCCGACCTTTGCTAGGTCGTTCGAGAGCAGAAGCTCGTCCACCTGGAACATCATCTGGTCGGTGTGCTTCACTGGCGAAACCAGGAAGCTCTTGGCACCCCACGAAAGGGCCAGACGGTTGCGAATGGTCTCGTTGGGGGTAAAGGCCAACAGTGGTACACCACTGCGGAGGCGCGATACTCGGCGGAACGAGTCACCGGACTCGGTGAAGACACAGACGTACTTGCAACCAAGTAGTTCGGCGATCTCTACCGCTGCCAGCGAAACTGCGCCCGAGTGGGTGTGCGGACGGGTGCCGAGTGGAGCAATACGGTCGATGCCGTGGTCCTCGGTGTTCTCGATGATCTTGGCCATGGTGGCGACGGTCTCGACCGGCCACTTGCCCACCGAGGTCTCCCCCGAAAGCATTACGGCGTCGGCGCCATCGAGGATTGCGTTCGCAACGTCGGAAGCCTCTGCGCGGGTAGGGCGAGGGTTGTCGATCATGCTCTCGAGCATCTGGGTTGCCACGATTACCGGCTTGGCCCAGCGGCGGCTCAGTTCAACTGCGCGCTTCTGGACCAATGGAACCTGCTCCAACGGAAGCTCAACACCCAGGTCACCGCGGGCAACCATGATGCCGTCAAAGGCGTCAATGATTTCCTCAAGCGCCTCTACGGCCTGCGGCTTCTCAATCTTGGCGATGGTCGGGACGAATACGCCCTCCTCGCTCATGATCTCGTGGACGCGAACGATGTCGGTGGCGTTGCGCACGAACGAAAGAGCAATCATGTCAACACCGAGCTTCAGAGCCCAACGGAGGTCGGCCTCGTCCTTCTCGGATAGTGCTGGGACGTTCACGGCAACACCTGGAAGGTTGATGCCCTTGTTGTTCGAAACGTTTCCAGGCACCTCTACCACGGTGGTTACAGTGGTGTCGGTTACCTCGGTGGCGCGCAGTGCGACCTTACCGTCATCGATCAAAAGCATGTCACCAGGCTTTACGTCGCCTGGGAGGCCCTTGAAAGTGGTTCCACAGATGTCTTTGGTGCCCAGGATCTCCTCGATGGTGATCTTGAAGACGTCACCCTTCTCGAGGTAGTGAGGTCCTTCGACGAACTTGCCGAGGCGAATCTTTGGACCCTGAAGGTCAACAAATACACCCACCGCCTTGCCGGCGTCGGCGGCAGCCTTACGCACGTTGCGGTAGATCTCCTCGTGCACGTCGTAGCTACCGTGGCTGAGGTTCATGCGGGCTACGTCGACGCCCGCTTCGATGATGGCGCGGAGGTTCTCGTAAGAATCAACCGCTGGTCCGAGTGTCGCAACAATCTTTGCGCGTCTCATTTATTCCTGCTTCCGGTCTTCGGCGGTAGCCGATTTCCTTGGTTTCCTCGGTCTAGGGTTCTAGATCGAGATTGGTCGGTCGGTTGGCTTCACTGGGAAAGGAAGCTCCGTGGTGCCTTCGAGGTATTCGTCGATTGCCGCAGCTGCTGCGCGACCCTCGGCGATTGCCCACACAATTAGGCTCTGGCCGCGACCGGCATCGCCGGCCACGAATACACCATCGACGTTGGTGGCGTACTTCGAGTCACGGGCAACATTACCCCGTGCGTCCAGTTCAGTTCCGCTCTGTGCGGTCAGCGTGTCACCCTCAACGCCGGTGAAGCCCAGCGCCAGCAGAACAAGATCCGCAGGGATTACCTTCTCGGTTCCAGCCTTTGGCAGACGCTTACCGTCTACGAACTCAGTCTCGGCAACCTTGACCCCAGTCAATTTGCCGTTCTCGCCGACGAACTCCACGGTCGAGGCAAGGTAAGTGCGCTCGCCAAACTCCTCGTGCGCGCTGGCAACTTCGAACAGGGTTGGGAAGGTAGGCCAAGGCTGGTTAGCTGGTCGCTCGCTCGGTGGCTGCTTACCAATTGCAAGAGTGGTAACGCTGAGGGCTCCCTGGCGGGTTGCGGTTCCGATGCAGTCGGCACCGGTGTCGCCGCCACCGAGGACGATTACGTGCTTTCCCTGAGCGTGAATCTGCTCCGCAACCTGGTCGCCGGCGACAACCTTGTTTCCCTGAGTCAGGTAGTCCATCGCGAAGTGCACGCCATCCAGGTCGCGACCTGGGATGGTTAGGTCACGTGGCTTAGTGGCTCCAGTGGCTACCAAGACTGCGTCATAGCGGCTGCTGAGGTCTTCCCAAGTGATGTCGACACCGATGTTTACGCCAGCGCGGAAACGAACACCCTCGGCCTCTAGCTGGGCTAAACGACGGTCGATGTGCTGCTTCTCCATCTTGAAGTCCGGGATACCGTAGCGCAGCAGACCACCGATGCGGTCGTCGCGCTCGTAAACGGCAACGGTGTGGCCGGCACGGGCAAGCTGCTGAGCGGCTGCCAGACCGGCAGGTCCAGAACCGACCACTGCAACGGTTTTGCCGGTCATGCGCTCTGGAGTGTGCGGTGCTACCCAACCCTTGTCGAAGGCCTGGTCGATGATCGAGACCTCGACCTCCTTGATGGTTACGGCAGGCTGGTTGATACCAAGTACGCAGGACTGCTCGCAGGGTGCCGGGCACAAGCGACCGGTGAACTCTGGGAAGTTGTTGGTCTGGTGCAGGCGCTCGATCGCGGCCTTGCCCTGGTCGCGCCAGGTCAGGTCATTCCACTCCGGAATCAGGTTGCCGAGTGGGCAACCCTGGTGGCAGAACGGCACGCCACAGTCCATGCATCGACCAGCCTGGGTGCGAACCACTGCCTGATCGCGCTGCTCGTAGACCTCTTTCCAGTCCTTGATGCGAATCGCTACCGGGCGACGCTTTGCAGTTTCACGCTCGGTTACCTTCAGGAATCCTCTTGGGTCAGCCACGGGTTACCTCCAAAATCTCCTGCCAGACGCCGTCGGAGTCGGGGTCGACTCCCCCAGCGACTGCCTTCTCGCGGATACTAAGAACCGCAGCGTAGTCGCGTGGAAGAACGCGGGCAAAGTGAGCAAGTTCGTTTTCCCAGTCGCCAAGGATGCGTTCTGCCACGGCAGAGCCGGTCTCGGCTAGGTGACGCTCCAAAAGGCCCTTGAGCTTGACCGCGTCAGCAGCATCCAGGGCTCCGATGTGAAGCTCGCCAGCTGCCAGAGACTCGTGGTTTACACGGTCACCGCGCAACTTGTATACGTAGGCAACGCCACCGGACATACCGGCACCGAGGTTGCGACCGGTGCGACCGAGAATAACGGCTACACCACCGGTCATGTACTCCAACGCGTGGTCGCCGACACCTTCGGTGACCGCTTCAACGCCCGAGTTACGGACCAGGAAGCGCTCTCCGACGATTCCGCGAAGGAACATCGAACCGCTGGTGGCACCGTAACCGATGACGTTTCCGGCGATGATGTTTTCCTCCGCCAGGAACGACGAGTTGGCGTGCGGCTTGACGACGATGGTACCGCCCGAAAGGCCCTTACCGACGTAGTCATTGCTGTCGCCCGAAAGTACCAGCTTGATGCCCTTAGGAACGAACGCACCGAACGACTGGCCAGCGGCACCGGACAGGTTGATGGTGATGGTTCCCTCGGGCAGAGCCTCGGCACCGTAGGCCTTGGTCAGTTCGTTTCCGAGCATGGTGCCGACGGCCTGGTCGACGTTGGTGATAGGTAGGTCGATGACTACCGACTTGGCGTCCTTCAGGGCAGGAGCGGCCGCTTCGATCAGCTTGTGGTCGAAGTGCTTTTCAAGCTCGTGGTCCTGCGAGGTTGCGCGGATTCGGCTGTCTTCAGCTGGGAAGGCCGGGCCGGCGAGGATTGGGCTCAGGTCCAGTCCATCTGCCTTCCAGTGGCTGATGGCGCGGTTCATGTCCAGAAGTTCGCTGTGACCGATTGCCTCGTCCAGAGTTCGGAAACCAAGCGCAGCTAGGTACTCTCGAACTTCCTGTGCCAGGAACTCGAAGAAGTTCACAACGTGGTCTGCCTGTCCGGTGAAACGAGCACGCAGAGTTGGGTTCTGGGTTGCAACACCAACTGGGCAGGTGTCCAGGTTGCAGACGCGCATCATGATGCAGCCCTCTACAACCAAAGGAGCGGTTGCGAAACCGTATTCCTCGGCACCGAGAAGCGCAGCCACAATGACGTCGCGACCAGTCTTCATCTGGCCATCGACCTGCACACTAACGCGGTCACGAAGACCGTTTAGCATGAGGGTTTGCTGGGCCTCTGCAAGGCCAAGCTCCCAAGGAGTTCCGGCGTGCTTCAGCGAGTTCAGTGGGCTTGCGCCGGTACCGCCGTCGAAGCCGGATACCAGGATTACGTCGGCCTTCGCCTTCGCAACACCCGCTGCGACCGTACCGATACCTACCTGAGAAACCAGCTTGACGTGGACTCGAGCATCGCGGTTAGCGCGCTTGACGTCGAAAATCAGCTGCTTCAGGTCCTCAATCGAGTAGATGTCGTGGTGCGGCGGTGGTGAGATCAGGCCAACACCAGCAGTGCTGTGGCGAGTGCGGGCAATCCACGGGTAAACCTTGTTCGGTGGCAACTGGCCACCCTCACCTGGCTTGGCACCCTGAGCCATCTTGATCTGGATGTCATCGGCGTGGGTCAGGTACATGCTGGTCACACCGAAACGCCCGGATGCGACCTGCTTGATCGCCGAACGACGGGTTGGGTCCAAGAGACGCTCTACGTCCTCGCCTCCCTCACCGGTGTTGCTCTTCGCGCCCAGTCGGTTCATGGCAATGGCCAGCGTCTCGTGAGCTTCCTTGGAAATCGAGCCGTATGACATCGCACCGGTAGAGAAACGCTTGACAATCGCCGAGATCGGCTCGACCTCGTCGATACTCACTGCCTGGCGAACACCGGTGCGCAACGTAAACAGGCCGCGCAAGGTCATCAGGTTCTCAGCCTGCTCGTCGACAGCGCGAGTGTAGTCGCGGAAGATTTCCATGTTCTTGGTGCGAGTCGAGTGCTGCAGCTTGAAGATGGTCTCTGGGTTGAAGAGGTGAGCTGGACCTTCACGACGCCAAGAGTACTCACCACCAACCTCGAGCTCCTGGTGAACGTTCGCTGCCTCGTCAATCGGGTAAGCGCTGCGGTGACGAGCTGCGTTTTCCTCGTGGATTACGTCGAGTCCGATTCCACCCAGCTGGCTCACAGTGCCAGTGAAGTAAGTGTCAACGAAGTCCTGGCTCAGACCGATGGCCTCGAATACCTGTGCGCCAGAGTATGAAGCAACTGTCGAGATGCCCATCTTGGACATGATCTTGAGAACGCCCTTGCCGAGTCCCTTGATCAGGTTCTTGGATGCCTTTTCGATCGAGATGCCTTCGATGAGGCCATCCTTGACCATTTGCTCGCAGGATTCCATGGCCAGGTAAGGGTTAATCGCCGCTGCGCCATAACCGATCAGGGCGGCCACGTGGTGCACCTCGCGGACGTCACCGGCTTCGACCACCAGACCGACCTTGGTGCGCTGACCGGTGCGAATCAAGTGGTGGTGAACGGCGCTAGTGAGCAGCAGCGACGGAATCGGTGCCAACTCTCGGTTGCTGTCACGGTCCGACAGGATCAGGTACTTAGCCCCCTCGGCGATTGCCTGGTCAACCTCGTCGAAAATTTCGCGGATGCGGGCAGCGAGTGCCTCTGAGCCGGCGTCGACGCGGTAAAGACCTTCAACCGTGAACGCGGTTCCAAGGCCCGGCTTTTCGTCGATGTGCTTGATCTTGCTGACGTCGTCGTTAGACAGGACCGGGAAAGACAGGCTGATCTGCTGGGCGCTGGCTGGGGTCGCCTCCAGCAGGTTGCCCTCTGGGCCGATAGAGGTGCTGAGCGAGGTAACGACTTCCTCGCGGATCGAGTCCAGCGGCGGGTTGGTCACCTGAGCGAACTGCTGCACGAAGTAGTCAAAGAGCACACGTGGGCGGTTCGAAATTGCGGCGATAGGCGTGTCAGAGCCCATGGCGCCGACTGGCTCGGCACCGGTCTTTGCCATCGGAGCCAGCAGTACTCGTAGGTCCTCGGTGGTGTAACCAAAGGTGCGCTGGCGACGGTTGACGCTGCTAGCGGTGTGAGCGATGTGCTCGCGCTCCGGAAGGTCCGCTAGGTGGATGCGGTTCTGCTCGAGCCACTCTCCCCACGGTTCCTGGGCGGCAATCTCGGCCTTGATTTCGTCGTCGTCAATCAGGCGACCAGATACGGTGTCCGCGATGAACATACGGCCGGGCTGGAGTCGCCCCTTGCGAACAATCTTGGCTGGGTCGATGTTCACTACACCGATTTCGGAAGCCAATACCACCAGGCCGTCGTCGGTAATGACGTAGCGACCAGGGCGCAGACCGTTGCGGTCCAGAGTGGCTCCGACTAGCGATCCGTCGGTGAAAATCACTGCGGCTGGGCCATCCCATGGCTCCATCAGCATGCTGTGGTAGTCGTAGAAGTTCTTTCGAGCAGGCTCGATGTCGGTCTGCTTTTCCCAGGCCTCCGGGATCATCATCATCATCGCGTGTGGCAGGCTGCGACCGGCAAGGTATAGCAACTCGACAACCTCGTCGAACGAGGCCGAGTCCGAGCCCGAAGGCGTGATGATTGGCGAAAGTTGCTTGAGGTCTCCCAGCGCCTCGGAGGCAAGCTGAGCCTCGCGGGCCCGCATCCAGTTGCGGTTACCCTTCACGGTGTTGATTTCACCGTTGTGGGCAATCATGCGGAATGGGTGAGCCAGCGGCCAAGACGGGAAGGTGTTGGTGCTGAAGCGCGAGTGAACCAGTGCGAGGGTCGAGGCAAAGCGCTCGTCGCTCAGGTCTGGGTAGAACGGCTCCAGCTGCAGGGTGGTGACCATTCCCTTGTAGACAATGGTGCGGCTGGAGAGCGATGGGTGGTATATGCCCAGCTGACGCTCCGAACGCTTACGCAGGCGGAACGCGCGGCGCTCCAGTTCGATGCCGGTGATGTTGTCTGGGCTGCCGACGAATACCTGTTCGATGACCGGCTGCGCGGCACGGGCAAGGTCACCGAGGACCTCCGGGCGAACCGGAACCTCTCGCCAGCCAATGACGGTCAGCTTCTCCTCGGCGGCGATGTTTTCAAAACCTGCCTTGGCGCGCAAGGCTTCGTCGGCATCGGTGGGCAGGAATACCAGTCCGGCGGCGTAGAAGCCGGCATCAGGAAGGTCAAATCCCGCGACAGCGCGAAGGAAAGCATCAGGAATTTGGGTGAGTATGCCGGCACCGTCTCCTGTGCCAGCGTCCGATCCAACAGCTCCGCGGTGTTCCAGGTTGGTCAGTGCGGTAAGCGCGGTGTCAATGATGTCGTGACCGGCGGTGCCACGCAGGGTAGCAACCATCGCAAGACCACAGGCGTCCTTGTCCAACGCAGGGTCGTACAGGCCGGTCTTTGCGGGCGAAGTAGAGAATCGCTCGAACGGAGACAACATTGACATGCCAAATCCAATCAATAAGGGGTAATGACTGGGGACATCTTTGGCCCGCACACCACCAGAGGTGGGAATTTGTTGCGCTTTGCCGGTTCTAATGCTGCTTTTGGCGGTACTTACGGCTACTTCTTAAGCCTATTTATTCTAGGCTTCAAAGCAATTATTTAGACTCTGAGTTTACCTTATCGGCGGAATTTTCAGCATCCTCGGTGCCGATGGTTTCCATCGAACTTTCGGTTGCTTCCGACTCTACGGCCGGCGCTTTACCGGGAAGGTATATCGAGGTCTCGATTCCAGGGTGCTTACGGGTCTGGACGATGAAGAGAATCACACCGAGGAGGATGCCCAGCAGTGCGCTCCACTCGTTGGTGCGGATTCCCAGGAAGACGTTGGCCGGGTCGATGCGCAGCGGCTCAATCCAGGCGCGGCCAGCCGAGTAAAAGACCAGGTAGGCAGCAAGCAGCTTGCCCCACTGCAGGCGGAAACGTTTTTCAATCCAGAGCAGGAGGCCTACACCAGCCAGGCTCCAGAGCGATTCGTATAGGAACGTTGGGTGCATCAGGGTGTCCGCAGGAAGACCGGTCGGCCAAGCGGCGTTGGTGCTGTCGATCTGAAGGCCCCAGGGAAGCGTGGTTGGAGTTCCGTAGAGCTCCGAGTTGAAGTAGTTGCCCCAGCGGCCGATGGCCTGGGCTAGCAGCAGTCCTGGCACCAGAATGTCGCCGTATGCCAATAGCTTGATGCCCGAAGTGCGAGCGCCCAACCAGGCACCGACAGCGCCGAAAAGCAGTGCGCCGTAGATGGCAAGCCCGCCCTCCCAGACGTAGAGGATAGACGCCGGGTTCTTGCCCGCGCCAACATAGTCGTTCAGGTGAGTAGCTACGTGGAATAAACGGCCACCGATGATGCCGAACGGAACTGCCCAGATGGCGATGTCAACGGCAACTCCAGCCTTGGCTCCGCGGGCCTTCATGCGCTGCGCGCTCACGATGATCGCGAGGATGATGCCCAGGATGATGAACAGCGCGTAGAAGCGAATCTGGAAGGGTCCGACCTGGAAGTCGTTGATGGTTGGGCTCGGGATGGAAGCCAAAACGTTCTTCACTGCTTACTTATCTCCTGCGACCGTTACTTGGCCAGTTTGGATGCTAATTCTTGAACCTTGTTCTTTAGGGCTTCGTTACCGCCCTCTGCATATGCTTTCACAAAAGCACTGCCCACAATGGCTCCATCGGCATATTCGTTGACTTCGGCAACCTGATCAGCTGTCGAGATTCCGATACCAACACAGGTCATCTGGTCGGGGTCGGCAGTGCGAACGCCCGCCACCACTCCCCTGGCCAGCTGGTCGAGTTCCGCTCGCGCTCCGGTGATGCCCATGGTGGAGACGGCATAGACAAAGCCGCGACTCAGGTCGGCGGCAGTCTGCATGCGCTCCGGCGTGCTAGTTGGTGCACCGAGGAAGACACGGTCCAAGCCGAATTTGTCGCTGGCCGTGAGCCAGTCTTTTGCCTCGTCCGGGATGAGGTCGGGAGTGATGAGTCCCGCGCCGCCGGCTGCCGCGAGGTCGGCGGCGAAGCGCTCCACACCGTACTGAATCACGGGGTTCCAGTAAGTCATGACCAACACCGGGGTGTCTACGCGATCGGTGATTTGCTTTACAGCTTCAAAAACCTGGGAAAGCTTGAAGCCCGCTCCCAGGGCGGTTAGGGTTGCGGCCTGAATTACCGGTCCGTCCATGACCGGATCGCTGTAAGGCACGCCTAGTTCGAGCACGTCCACGCCGTTTTCACACATGGTAACTGCGGCCTCAACGGAGTCTTGGAGAGTTGGGTAACCAGCTGGGAAGTAACCGACTAGCGATCCCTTGCCCGAGTCCTTGCGCTCACGAAGTACCGCGGCGGTTGATTTGCGTGCCATTAGTGTGCGGCCTCCGAGCTTGGGATGAATCCAAAGTACTTGCCGGCGGTCTCCATGTCCTTGTCACCGCGGCCAGACAGGTTGATCAGAATCGAGGAACCGGAAGGCAGTTCCTCAGCCAACTTCAGGGCGCCAGCAAGGGCGTGCGAGGTTTCGATTGCAGGGATGATGCCCTCGGTGCGTGACAGCAATGCCATCGCAGCCATTGCCTCGGCATCCGAGATTCCTCGGTAGTTGGCCCGTCCAAGGTCCTTCAACCAAGCGTGCTCCGGACCGACGCCCGGGTAGTCCAGTCCGGCGCTGATGCTGTGACTGTCCATAGTCTGGCCATCTTCGTCCTGAAGCATGTAGGAACGAGCTCCGTGCAGTACGCCGGGACGCCCGTGGGTCAAAGTGGCAGCGTGACGCGGGGTGTCGATGCCATCACCGGCGGCCTCGAAACCGTAAATGCCCACCTCAGCGTCATCGAGGAAAGCGTGGAATAGGCCAATGGCATTCGAGCCACCGCCCACGCAGGCGGCCAGAGCCGTCGGTAGTAAGCCAAACTCATCCAGCATCTGCTGGCGGGCCTCAGTGCCGATCACGCTGTGGAAATCGCGCACCATTTCTGGGAACGGGTGAGGTCCGGCGACAGTACCGAGCAGGTAGTGGGTAGTGTCAACATTTGCTACCCAGTCGCGCAGGGCCTCGTTAATGGCATCCTTCAGGGTGCGGCTACCGGTCTTGACCGGAATGACCTCCGCACCGAGCAGGCGCATGCGAGCAACGTTCAAGGCCTGTCGCTCGGTGTCGACCTCACCCATGTAAACCACGCACTCTAGACCGAAGAGAGCTGCGGCGGTGGCGCTGGCAACTCCGTGCTGCCCGGCGCCAGTTTCGGCGATGATTCGAGTCTTGCCCATTCGCTTGGTCAGCAGCGCCTGGCCCAGAACGTTGTTGATCTTGTGGCTACCGGTGTGGTTGAGGTCCTCGCGCTTGAGCAAGATGCGGACGTCGGTACCCGTGGTGGCGGCAAAGCGCTTCGCCTCGGTGATGATGCTGGGGCGACCGGTATAGGTGCGGTGTAGTTCTGCCAGCTCTAGTGCAAAGCTGGGGTCGCTCTTAGCGAAGCGGTAGGTCTCTTCTAGCTGGTCCAGGGCAGCGATAAGAGACTCCGGAACGAAGCGGCCACCAAAGTCACCGAAGTACGGACCGGTCTGGCTGCGTAGGTTGCTGGTGGTCATGATGTCCCTCTTTTGAGTGGTTTAGGCGCCGGCAGCCAGGAACGACTTGAGCATCGCGGCTGGATCGTTGGTCACTAGGGCCTCACCGACGAGAACCACATCGGCTCCCGCTGCGCGGTAGTGGGCGACATCGTCGGCGTTGCGCACAGCACTTTCGGCTACCTTGATGACACCGGCAGGAATCAGGTGCGAAAGGCGACCAAAGAGTTCTCGGTCGGTCTGGAAGGTACTTAGGTCGCGGGCATTCACTCCTACCAGCTTTCCTTCAGCCTCGAGAGCTCGGTCTAACTCGCCTGCGTCGTGAGTTTCGATGAAAGCGGTCATGCCCAGTTCCTCGGTGAATTTCTTCAACCGCAGAATGTCTTTCTGAACCAAGCCGGCAACGATTAGCAGAATGATGTCTGCTCCCGCTGCTCGTGCCTCAAGGATCTGGTACTCGTTTGCGATGAAGTCTTTTCTAAGCAGCGGAACGCTTACGCGGGCACGGACGGCGCGCAGATCGTCCATGCTTCCCTTGAACTTGCGCATTTCGGTTAGGACGCTGATTGCGCTGGCGCCATTATCGGCATAAGTGCCTGCCAACAATGCGGGGTCAGGGATGTCTGCCATGTCGCCCTTGGATGGCGACGCTCGCTTTACTTCCGCCAACACCTTGATTTGGTCAGCGGGGGCTAAGAATTCCAGTGCATTTAGAGCCGGGGTCGCCGCAAGAGCGGCCTTCTCGACCTGGGCTAGCGAAACCAGCGAAGCGCGGTCTGCTGCGTCTGCGATGGAACCCGCATAGAGTTCCTCAAGCATTAGTGGCTCTTAGTCTTGCTTCCGCCGACGCCGTAGCCGGCCTTCTTCAGAATCCAGCCGACAACAAGACCTGCAACAGCAACGCCAGCCGATGCCCAGACCAGAGTTGGCTGGTCCACCCAGAAGAACCAGGTACCGAGTGCAGATGCCACCATGATGATGGTGACGGTGGTCCAAGATGCTACGGAGTTGCCGTGGCCTGGGTCGTTGCTAGACATGATCGCCTTTCCTAAAACGCTAAAAAAATCTTACCAAAGCGCTAGCGCTGCGAATCCCAGAGGGAAATGTTGTCGCCCTTTGTATTCGCGGGTGTGACGGCAGTTTTGGCCGCTCTGGCTGCCGGCTTTGACGGTCGAACGTACTTGTCCGATTTTTCCGTCAGGGCCCAAGCGCGGCCTCGCAGGCCCGCAAGCACGAACGTGACCGCTAGAGCCACCGAGAGGGTTAGAAATGCAATGCCTAGCGTTCCGCTGGAGCTGAAATCTTCCACGGAGGCCGAAGCCCCCGATGTGCCGCCGCCAGAGATTCCCGAGGCCTTTTCGATCATGGTGTTCAGCTTGGGCGGAATTTGACCCCAGCTACCGATTACGCTTTGAAAGTTTGCAAAGCTAATGGCCAGAGTCACTGCTGCTAGCCCATAGGCAAAACCCATTCGCAGCTTTCCTCGCAGCAGCACCAGGGCTAGCAACCCAAGAGCACCGAGTCCAACCTGAGCGGTCACCATCGGCAGGGCCTCAAAACCGCTCAGCTGGAGTTGCTTCTCCACTCCGCCGGCATTGAACAACACCCAGAACCAGGGAAGGCTTGCAGTGCCTGCCAGCAGCGCGAGCACAAGGAGCGCTACTCCTGTGAACGCCCTTTTAGTTTTCAAGGTGGCGCATTCCGGATGCAGCGGAGACTGCTCGGGCGGGCGCACCCGCCTTGTTTACGGTCTCATCGAATTCAGTCTCGGGTACCGAGTCAAGAACCAAGCCTGCGCCAGCCTGGACGCGCGCAATGCCGTCCCTGAGGAAGGCGGTGCGGATTGCAATCGCGAGGTCGGCATTCCCCGCAAAATCAAAGTAACCAACCACTCCGCCATACACGCCACGGGCCGACTGCTCCAGGTCATCGATGATTTCGAGGGCACGGGGCTTAGGTGCGCCCGATAGCGTTCCTGCCGGGAAGGTGGCCCGGAAAACATCCACTGGATTAACTCCTGGGCGCAGGTCACCCTCCACCGTGCTTACCAGGTGCATGATGTGACTGAATCGGTGAATCTGCATGAACTCGGTGACATTCACGCTGTTTGGTACGCAAACCTTGAGTAAATCATTTCGGGCCAGGTCAACCAGCATCAGGTGCTCGGCGCGTTCCTTGGCATCGTCCAGAAGCCCTTCTCCGATGGCCTGGTCGGCCTCGAAGTCCTCGCCGCGTGGGCGGGACCCGGCGATCGGGTGAGTCACGGCGTGGCCGTCGTTAACCTTGACCAGCGCCTCTGGGCTGGATCCGACCACAGCGTATGGACCGTCCGCATCCTCAAAGTTGAGCAAATACATGTAGGGGCTCGGGTTCAGGGCTCGCAAAACGCGGTAAACGTCGAGTGGGGACGCCTTGGTGGCGATGTCGAAACGCTGCGAAATAACAACCTGAAAGACATCGCCGATTCGGATGAAATGCTTCGCATCCTCAACTGATGCCAAGAAGTCAGCCTTCGAAACGCGGTGCGCACTGGCGACTTCGCCGGTCAAATCTAGCTCAGCAATTTGGCCAATGGCTGGTTTCAGCAGCTGTGCTCGCATTACACCAATACGCTCTAGGGACTCTTGGTAGGCAGCCGCTAGGTCGATGCCATCGGTCACGTAGATGTTGGAAACCAAAAGCAGATTGCTGGTTCGGTGGTCGATAACCACGGCGTCCTGGAACATCGCGAATGCCATCAAAGGGGCTTTGAAGTCCGCAATCGGGACATTCGGTAGGTGCTCGATCTCTCGGACCATGTCCCAACCGATGAGTCCGACGAGGCCGCTGGTTAGGGGTGGAATGGCAGCCACCGCAGGCGTCGTCCAGGCTTCTTGGAGCTGCGCTAGGGCGTCAAGTGCTTTCTCTGCCAGAGGTGCGCCGTCAGGTAAGGCGCTCGCGCCGGTCGGGCTCTCCCAGACTGGCCTGGCTTCGGTTTTCCCTCCTGGAAAGCCATCGTTGGCCTGGCTCAAGGTGCCTCGATTATTTACGCCGATGAACGAGTATCTTGCCCATACGCCCTGTTCGGCGGACTCCAGGAGGAAGGAACCTGGCTTATCAGCAGCCAGCTTTTCAAACACCGAGAGCGGAGTCTCCGAACCCGAAAAAAGGGTCTGGATGACAGGCACAACGCGGTGCTTCTTGGCAAGCTCGGTGGCTTGTTCCAGATTCAGGTTTAGGCTCATGGGTTTACTCGGAGGTCTTGGAATCGGTTGCGCTAAAGAGTTCTAAGGTATCAAAGCAAGACTCGGTGCCATTGTGACAGGCCGGGCCTGCTTCGTGCACCAGCGCTAGCAGGGTGTCACCATCACAGTCGGCTTGGAGGCTGACGATGCGCTGGGTGTTGCCGCTGGTTGCACCCTTGTGCCAAAGTTCGTTTCGGCTGCGAGAGTAAAACACCGTCTCACCGATCTGGATGCTCTGGGTAAGGCTCTCCCGATTCATCCAAGCCAGCATCAGCACTCGGCCGTTGTCAACAGACTGAACTACGGTCGGAATCAGTCCATTGGAGTCGAATTTGAGACTCTGAAATAGGCTGTCGAGACTCATTACTCCCCCACTCTTTGCTGGGTAAAGCCACGCACCGGATAACCGGCCTTGGCTAGTTCCGCTTTGGCGTCTGAGATAGACACCGAACCCTCATGAAAAATCGAAGCGGCAAGAATTGCGTCGGCGCCGGCGGCAGCGGCCATTGGAAAGTCGCTCGCCTTACCTGCGCCGCCTGAAGCAATAACTGGAACTGGGCTGATGGCGCGGATTTCGCGCAGCATTTCCTGGTCGAAGCCAGCGCGGGTGCCATCGGCGTCAATGGAGTTCACCAGTAACTCCCCGGCGCCGAGTTCGATGGTTCGCTTGACCCATTCCAGGGCATCCAGCTCGGTCTCTTCGCGGCCACCGTGAGTGGTAACGACATAACCCGACGGCGTCTTGGGCGATCGCTTTAAATCAAGCGATATGACCAGGACCTGGTTTCCGAAACGCTCGGCGATATCGGCGAGCAACTGCGGGTTGCTAATGCCTGCCGAACCCACCGAAACCTTGTCTGCGCCGGCACCGAGGAGCTTCGCCACGTCTTCGACCTGTCGAATTCCGCCACCCACAGTCAGTGGGATAAATACCTGCTCGGCACATGCGGTGACCAAGTCATACATAGTGGAGCGGTTGTCTACGGTGGCTTTGACATCTAGAAAGGTGAGTTCATCGGCGCCATCTGCGTAATACCGTGCTGCCAACTCAATCGGGTCCCCGGCGTCTCTCAAGTTGAGGAAATTGACACCCTTGACCACTCGACCAGCTGCCACGTCTAGGCAGGGAATAACTCGAACAGTGAGGCTCATGGCTGCCTAGATGCGTGCTGCGTGAATAGCGCTGACCAAAATGGCGCGCGCGCCCAGTTCATAGAGAGCATCCATCTTCGCGTTGATCTCGCTGCTCTTCACCAGCGCACGAACCGCAACCCAGTCCTGCTCACGTAGCGGGGAGATGGTCGGTGATTCGATACCTGGAGTTAGCGCTGAAGCTCGCTCGACCAGCGCAATTGGGCAGTCGTAGTCGAAGATGACGTATTCACGTGCTACTAGCACACCCTGCATGCGGCGCAGCAAGGTGGTGCACTTATCGGCAGCACCGGGGTGTGCAATAAGTTGCGCGGTCGACTGAAGAATCACCGGGCCAAAGATTTCCAGGCCAGCCTGACGGAGAGTATTTCCGGTTGAGACCACGTCAGCAACCGCGTCCGCGACCCCAAGTCGGCAGGCGACTTCGACAGCGCCATCGAGCGAGACAAGTTCAACATTCTTGACGCCCTCGCGGTTCAGAAAATCCTCAACGAGATTCGCATAAGCGGTCGCGACACGCTTTCCCTCTAGGTCCTTGAGTGTCTTGAATGCCCCTACCGGCCCCGCGAAACGGAAGGTTGACCCACCGAAACCTAGATCCGCCACTGGCTGGGCCTCTGACCTGCTGTCCAACAGCAAGTCGAGGCCAGTGAAACCGGCGTCGAGCGAACCTCGTCCGACATAGGTTGCGATGTCCCGCGGGCGCAAATAAAAGAACTCAATTTGATTGGCGTTATCGACCACGTGCAGATCCTTTGGATCGCGGCGAGTGGTGTAGCCGGCCTCTTTCAGCATGGCGATTGCCGCCTCGCTAAGGATTCCCTTGTTGGGTACTGCTACTCGGAGCATAGATGACATAAGTTTTCCCGTTCTCGGGTCCGCACTGCGGGTTGGTTAGAAGTTTTTTTCGAGGTCTGCGAGGGAGATGCCCTTTGCGGTCATCAATACCTGCAGGTGATAGATCAGTTGGCTAATTTCCTCGGCGGTACGCTCGTTACCCTCGTACTCGGCAGCCATCCATACCTCTGCGGCCTCTTCCACAACCTTCTTACCGATGGTGTGGACGCCAGCATCCAGCCACTTGACCGTATGCGAATCCGCAGGACGATCGATGGCCTTTTGGCCAATTTCGGCAAAGAGCTGCTCAAAGGACTTCATGTATCTAGGTTACCTGAGCGCGCTTGCCTTTCGCTTGGCCGAGGGTCGCTAATGTCGGTGGTTGCTGCCCAAACTGGCTAGGTCTCTCAGTTTCTCGATCTGCGCCGATCGGTCTGCTGCCTTAAAGACGGCACTGCCGGCAACGAAGGTATCGGCACCGAGTTCAGCCACTCGCTCGATGTTTGTGGCATCGATGCCACCATCGACTTGCAACCAGACGTCTAGTTTCTCCGCATCAATTCGTCGACGCGCCTTGGTCACCTTGGCAAGCGTGGCTTCGATGAGTGCCTGTCCCCCGAACCCGGGTTCAACCGTCATGACCAACAGCTGGTCAAACTCGGGAAGCAAGTCCAGGTAGGAATCGATAGCGGTGCCGGGTTTGATCGCTAAACCCGCTCGGCTGCCAATGCTGCGCAGGCGCCTGGCCAACGCAACCGAATCAGCCGCTGCCTCAGCGTGGAAGGTCACCGAGTAGGCGCCGGTCTCGGCAAAGTCAGGAGCCCAGCGATCGGGGTTTTCGATCATCAGATGCAAATCAAGTGGCTTCGGTGTGACCTGTTGAAGTCTGGCGACCATGGTCTGGCCAAAGGTCAGATTTGGTACGAAGTGGTTGTCCATTACGTCGACGTGGATCAGGTCCGCATTCGCGATCGTGCCAAGCTCGGCCTGGAAGTTGACGAAGTCAGCCGAGAGGATGCTTGGGTTGATGCGAACTGCCATGGGGATAGTTTATTTGGCTGACTTGCGAACCAGCGCGATGAACATCGCATCGGTGGTCTGGCGTTGGGGCCAAAGTTGAACTGTCTTTCGCCCCGCCGTCAGCGCCAGGGCCGGGTCTGTTTTCAGAGACGGATTAACGCCCTGCAGAATCTCGGTGGCATCTAGAAGTTCAAGATCTGCTCCGAAGGATTTCTCGGCCCAGGTGACAATCCCAGTGGTTTCCGCTGGGTGTGGCGAGCAGGTGACGTAGGCCAGCACTCCGCCTGGCTTCAGGCCTTGCCAGGCGCTTTCGAATAGTTGCCGCTGCAGCTTAGTGAGATCCGCCACGTCCTTCGATTCCTTGCGGTACCTGCTCTCGGGGCGTCGTCGCAGAGCGCCCAAGCCGGTGCAAGGCGCGTCCAGGAGAATTCGATCGAAGGCTTCCGGTGCGTCCGCACCTAGATCTCGCCCGTCTCCGGTTCGTACATAGACCTCTGGATTCACGCGAGCAAGAGCCTGTTCGACCAGCTTTGCGCGATGCGGCTGTAGTTCATTGCAAACCAATTCGGCGCTGCGATTCTTGGCCTCGGCAGCCATGAGAGCCGCCTTTCCGCCGGGGCCGGCGCAGAGGTCCAA
>JBEGRP010000002.1:0-27574 GCA_041180345.1 Actinomycetota bacterium
GTGCAGACGAAACTAGCCGCGCGGTTGCGCTGTGGCACGTCTGCCAGCTGCGCCAGCAGGAGCTGCCGGTTTTGAATCGAGTCACGCCCACCGGCCCAACGAGCACTGAAAATGCCCGGGGCCCCGCCCAGAATCTCGACGGCAATGCCGGAGTCGTCGGCGATGGCAGGCTTGCCGGTGTGCGCAAATGCTGCGCGCGCCTTGATAAGCGCGTTATCTAAGAACGTCGCCCCGTCTTCAACTGGCTCTGGGCCGTCGTAGCCAAGCACGGTCAAACCGGGCACCGAGTGGGCAAGGATGGCCTGAACCTCTTGCACCTTGTGCGCGTTGTGGGTGGCCAGAACCAGTTCCACCGGCGACTACTTCCCCAGCTCGGCGGCCAGCGCCTGGGCTTGAATCTTGGCCAAGCTGGCGTTTCCGGCCAGCGCCAAGTCCAGCAGCAGGTTTAGCTCTTCACGATCGAAGGGTGCGCCCTCAGCGGTGCCCTGGACCTCGATGAACTTTCCGCCACCGGTCACAACAACGTTCATGTCGGTCTCAGCGCGGACATCCTCGGTGTAGGCCAGATCAAGCATCGGGACGCCGTCAATGATTCCCACCGAGATTGCCGACACCGAGTCTGTCAACGGAGTCGACTTTGCCGGGATGTGGCCCTTTGCCTTACCCCACGCGATGGCATCTGCGAGCGCGATGTAAGCACCGGTGATTGCTGCGGTGCGAGTTCCGCCGTCCGCCTGCAGAACGTCACAGTCGATCACGATGGTGTTCTCGCCCAAGGCGCGAACGTCAACGATGGCGCGCAGGCTGCGACCGATAAGCCGGCTGATCTCGTGGGTGCGGCCACCAATCTTGCCCTTTACAGCCTCACGGTCGCTGCGATCGTGGGTGGCTCGGGGCAGCATCGAGTACTCAGCGGTTACCCAGCCCTCCCCCTTGCCGACCTTCCAGCGGGGAACCCCGGCGGTGAAGCTGGCGGTGCAGAGAACCCGGGTTCCGCCGAAACTAATCAGAGCCGAGCCCTCGGCGTGGTCATTCCAACCCCGTTCGATAGTTACCTGGCGGTGGTCATTGGCCTGACGGCCATCAATGCGGGTCAAAGCAGTCCTTCTTCGGGGATGGTCTTGATGTTTATGGTCTCGGTGATTGGGTAGGCGGTTGTCGCCTCTTCTGTGGACTCCGGGAGGTGCTCAACCACAGTGACCTCCGGCCCCAGGAAGCGGCGTGCAAGCTTGCCGAAAGGCTTGGCGTCACCGGTGGCCTGGAATCGCAGGTTCGGCGCAGTTGTGTTGGTGCGAAGCAGGTTGTTAGCAACCAGAGTGCGGTAGACATCCTTTGCGGTCTCTTCAGCTGACGAAACCAGCGTGACTTCATCGCCCATCACATAGCTGATGGCGCCCGATAGCAGTGGATAGTGGGTGCAGCCAAGCACCAGAGTGTCCACCCCGGCGGCCTTGATGGGTGCCAGATAGGTCTCGGCGGCGGCCATGAGCTCGGGTCCGCTGGTGATGCCACGCTCCACGAAGTCAACGAAAGCCGGGCAGGCGGCGCTGGTTATTTGCAAGTCCACCGCGGCGGCAAAGGCATCATCGTATGCCTTGGAGCTGACCGTTGCGAGCGTGCCGATTACCCCGACGTGACGGTTACGCGTGGCGGCAACGGCACGGCGGACCGCGGGCTGGATGACCTCAATCACTGGGATGCCGCGTCCGACGGTGTAGCGCTCGCGGGCATCGCGCAGCACTGCTGCGGAGGCGGAGTTACATGCGATGACCAGAACCTTGACGCCTTCGTCGACTAGGCGGTCCATCACCGAGAGGGCGAGCTCGCGAACCTGCTGGAGTGGTCTTGGACCGTATGGACCGTTTGCGGTGTCGCCGACGTAAATGATCGATTCATTGGGCAACTGATCGATGATTGCGCGGGCTACAGTCAGGCCGCCAACCCCCGAGTCAAAGATGCCAATCGGTGCGTCGTTCACGCTTAGAAGTTTACTTGGAGGTACCTGCCGCGGGGCTAGGAGCCCGAACCTGAGCCGCCGTCACTTCCGCCATTATCGGCGGGTGGCTCTGGTCTGAGTCCTTGGTAAATCTCTTTGCAGGTTGGGCAAACCGGAAACTTCTGTGGGTCGCGACCGGGAACCCAGATCTTGCCACAGAGTGCAGTAACTGGATTGCCGAGCACTGCCGACTCAACAATCTTTTCTTTGCGAACGTAGTGCGAGTAGCGCTCGTGATCGCCCGGTTCCAAGTTTTCTTGTAGTTCGCGCTCCAACAGAGTGGAACCAGCGGTCTGGCCGCCTAGGCCCAGGTCGTCGCTTTCAAAACCGGTCATGGTCGCCTCCTCAACTACAAGCTAGTTAAGGTTAACGGCATCACCCAGGATGACGTCGATTTTGAGTTCCTGACCATCGCGCAGAACCGTCAGCGTCACCTTGGTGCCAGGTGCCAAGAGGCGCACATCGGCAGTGAGGTCAGTGGCGCTATTCACGGTCTTTCCATCGAAAGCTGTGACGATGTCGCCGGCCTTGAGGCCTGCCTTCACCGCTGGGCTGCCGGGCATCAACTTGGCAATCTTGGCACCAACGCTGAAGCCCGCGCCGTTCTTTCCGCCAGTGGCATCTTGAACATAAGCACCGAGCATTGCGTGTGATGCCTTGCCAGTCTTGATGATTTCCTGGGCAATCCGGTTGGCATTGTTTGCCGGAATAGAGAAGCCAACGCCGATAGATCCAGACTGACCGGAACTTCCCGAGTCGCTAGCCGTAGCGATTGCTACGTTGATGCCAACAACCTGTCCCTGGTCATTTACGAGTGCGCCGCCGGAGTTTCCAGGGTTGATGGCAGCATCGGTCTGAATCACAGTCAGGTTGATTGCGTCCGCATTCGACGACCCGCCGTTGAGGAACTGCAGGCCACCCAGACCGCCGGTGCCGTTCTCGGGGGCTGCGCTGTTGGCCACCTGAATAGTGCGGTTCAACGCGCTGACAATACCGCTGGTGATGGTGGCATCGAGTCCAAGTGGAGCACCGATCGCCACGACGTTGTCACCAACATTGACCTTGTCCGAATCGGCGAAACTTGCCGGGATTAGTTTGCCCAGCGGGTTCACCTTGATGACAGCCAGGTCGTTGGTTGGATCGGTTCCGATGATGTTCGCCGAATAAACCTTGTCCTCGGCGGTCTTTACCTCGATGCTTGGGGAGGCGGTAGAGCCGTCCAGGGTGACCACGTGCGTGTTGGTAAGGATGTAGCCATTGCTGGTGAGGACCACGCCGGATCCGCTACCGCCGTTGCCACTGGAATCAGACACCGAGATGGTGACCACCGAGGGTGATGCCTTCTGAGCAACTGCGGTGACCCAGTTGACTCGGCTGGCGTTGTTCACGATGACAGTTCCGGATCCGAGCGAGAATCCGGCATTTGCTGCAGTGAAACCCGCGCCAACGATTCCGCCCATCAAAGCACCGATTGCTATTCCGGAGATTGCAGAGTGCTTGCGGACATAAGCGTTTAGCTTTCCCAGGGCCGATGTGCTCCCAGAAGGCTGTGAAGCCTCAAAATATCCCGCAGCAGACTTGTCCGAAACGAACTGCATATTGAAATCACTGTTCGAGTTAGTCACTTGTGTGCCTTTCCAAACTAGACGCGATTGCAGTTTCGCAATCCAGTCTGAGTAAATCCTGAGAACAGCCTAAGGCTTGGCTGAAAACTGGCCGGCCTATGGTGTGACTAGCACCACTTTCTGCATGGGGTTTTGCGCGCTGCTGTCGGACACTTCGACGAAGTTACTAGGAGCCGCCAAAACGATCGAGTCTGGGTCCCTGAACCAACGTCCGGTTTTGAGCCGGTACTCGACCCGGTAGGTGACGTGCACCAGAATCGGGTACCGCCCCGCCTTCGAGTAGCGGTGCGCAGCAATTATGCTGGCGCCTTCTACCTGCTGGCTATCGCCGTCTCCGAAACTGAAATCGAGTCCAACCGGTGTCATTCGCACCAGCACGCTAGACCCCAGCAGCCTGGTTTTTCCTAATGCAGTGTGCTGGGCAATGCTTAGGCTGACAGCCTGGTTCGGCTTGACTCGCTCCGGCACGGCCAAGGCGGGGCTGACCGCGGGCCGAAAAGACCCATTTGAGTTCAAACCTCTCTTGGTGACCCGAGGCTTGGGATTCGGTTTTGCCGCTGGCCTGGGCTGGTAAATCACTCGAACCTTACTTTTGACTGCGGGAATGGCCGTCTTTTTGGGTGTTGGTTTGGCCAGCGGGATTGGACGGATGGTTGCTCGAACCGCAGGTTTGGGAGTTGGCTTGGCCAACCCTCGGAGTTTGCGCAGTTGCTCTTTTGAGAGACAAATGGTGACGATCTCGCCATCCACCTGAGAGCCGATGGTGGCTCCGGAGGCCAATCGATTTGAGTTGCGACAACTTGCGCTAGCGGGGCTTAGGCCGACCATTCCAACTGCGGTCAAAATCGCAACCAAGGTCACCGCAACGGGAGATTTTGTGATTCGAAGATTGGGCATGCCGCCAAGGTAGCCAAGATGCTACAACCACGTGCGAACTTATCAACAGGGCTGTTTAGTCGGACTTGGGCGAGCCTTAAAGGCGAAAACCCCCGAGCAGTGGGGGTTTTCTATTTGGTTGCGGGGGCAGGATTTGAACCTACGACCTCCGGGTTATGAGCCCGGCGAGCTACCGAACTGCTCCACCCCGCGGCGAAGTCTCCACTTTATCAGAAAAAGCCGAGGAGCGCCAGCCGGCGCCCCTCGCTACTTCTTGTTAGCGGCATTGATTGCTGCGTTGATTGCCGCGGCCAGCGCCTTGTCGGCCTTTCCGTAAGCGGTCCAGTCATTGGCGGCCAGCGCCGCAGCCTTGTCGGCGATTGCCTTCTTGGCAGCCTGGAGGGCCGCGTTGAGGGCCGCGTTGCCGGTAGCGACACTGGACCCGGAGCCCGAGTTAGTTCCGCTGCCCGTGGAACCCGAACCAGTTGACGTTCCTGTGCTGCCATCGCCAGCTACCGCACCGCTCGCACCTCCGAAGAGATCATTCAAAGCGGCATCAAGAGTGTCTTCGAAGGCGATCTGGTCTCCGAATGCCACCAAGACCTTCTTGAGCAGTGGGAACGAGGTCTCGCCAGTGCTTCGGATGTAGACCGGCTGCACGTAGAGGAGACCGCCACCGATTGGGAGCGTGAGGAGGTTACCGTTCAGGACCTCGGTGCTGCCCTGACGCAGCAAGTTGAGAAGCTTGCTCACATCGGAGTCGGAGTTGAAGTTATTTTGCACCTGACCCGGGCCTGGCACCACCGTGTCACGAGGCAACACGAGCAGCTGAAGCCGACCGTAGTTAGAAGACCTGACACCGTCCTTGTTACCAGCATTGGCGTCCGCTACTAGATACCCGGTCAGCACGTTTCGGGATGACTCACCCGTCGACTTTGGAATGAAGGTGGTGTACAGACTGAAGTCGGCCGACGTCTGCAGCGGCGTCTGCATGCTGAGGTAATAAGGAGGTTGAGCCAACCCTGCGGCCGAACTGGGATCGTTCGGCACCATCCAGGCGTCCTGCTGCGAGTAGAACGAACCGGCCTCGGTGACGTGATAAGTGCCAAGAATGTTTCGCTGAATCTTGAAAAGATCGGCCGGGTATCGCACGTGACTCATCAGCGCTCCGGACATCTTGGCGATCGGCTGCACAGTTCCCGGGTAAACCTTCTGCCAGGTCTTCAGGATTGGATCCTTGGTGTCCCAGGCGTACAGGTTGACCGATCCGTCATAGGCGTCAACCGTAGCCTTCACCGAGTTTCGGATGTAGTTGATACTGCCGTTGAAGTTGCCCTTTACGAGTTCCGAGTCCAAGATGGCGCTGTTTGGGTTCTCGGCCCTCGAATAAGGGAACTGGTTGCTGGTGGTGTAGCCGTCTACGATCCAAACCACTTTGCCATTTACGACCGCCGGGTATGGGTCACTGTCCAGCGTCAGGTAAGGAGCAACCGCCTTGACTCGACTTAGCGGGCTGCGGTTGTAGAGAATCTGACTCTTGTCGGTGATTGCTCCGGACAAGAGAATCTGTTCGCTCTTGAACTTGATCGCGTATGCGGCTCGATTCACCAGTGATGCCAGCTTGGGTCCACCATCGCCTTTAAAGGTGGTGTAGGTGGTTTGACTGCCGTCCTTGCCACCCGGGTAATCCATCTCCAGCTGAGACTTTCCGCCACCGCCGACGATCGAATAGGCGGGCGAGTTTTCACCGAAGTAGATCTGCGGGCGGTAATCCCCGAGCAGCCCGTTGGACGGGATTCCAGACTGCAGGAACTCTGGTTGCCCATCGGTGGTGCGGCGGTTTCCGTAGGCCGCAACTACTCCGTAACCGTGGGTGTAGACGATTACATTGTTGTACCAAGACTGGCTGGAGCCAAGGCCCTGCTGGTTCAGTTCACGAACCGCTAGGACGGTGTCCTGAGTCTTGCCACCCAAGTTGTAGCGGTCTACGTCCAAGCGATTTGCGAAGTTGTAGTACTGGCGGTACTGCTCCAGCTGGCGGAATGACGCCGCAACCAGAGTTGGGTCGATGATGCGGATTTGCGCGGCGGTCTGCGCGTCCTGCTTCAGAGCGCCAGGGTCCGCGGTGGTCTTGGCATTGAAAGAAACTGATTCGACACCATCGAGCCCATAGGCGAATCGCGTGGCCTCGATGTTGCGCTTGATGAATTCGCTCTCCAGCGTGCGCTCGTTTGGAACCACCTGGAAGGTCTGAACCACCCAAGGGTAAATTCCACCGAGCAACAGCGACGAAATGACCATTAGGCCGGTTGCGAGAATCGGGAGTCGCCACTTGCCGATGAATGCGGCGACCAAGAAAGTCGCTGCCACCAGCAGCGCAACACCAGACATGATCTGGATTCCAGGGATTCGGGCGTTCACATCGGCGTAGGTGGCGCCAGTGTAAAGGCCGCTGGCGCTTGTCATGATTTGGTACTGGGAGAGCCACAACGAATAGGTCTGGAGCCCTACGAATACGGCAGCGGTGACTGCGAGTTGGATTCTCGCAGCCTTGGTGAAAGTGACTCGAGGCAGAGTGGCCAGCGAGATCCCGCCAAACACCAGCTGCATCAGCACGGCGGCGACCAGACAGATCAGAGCAACCGCACCTAGGTAGTTGTCCAGTGCGGTCAGGAAGGGGAGATCAAAGATATAGAACGAAACATCCAGATTGAACTGTTTGTCCATGGTTCCCGATGGAGTCGAGTTGAGGAAGAGCAAGGCCTGACGGTAGTTAGGAATCGCCGAAACACCGGCCAATAAACCAAGAACCACTGGCGCGAGAATCAGCAGCGGCTTCTTACCACGTGCCAGGATTTCGCGGTATGTACCCAGGGACCGAATGTCATTGGAAACATAGCTGGCGTAGATCGGGCGGAACTTGAAGCCGGCCCAGAGAGTCACCCAGATGGAGAGCCCCATGGCCAAACCAGCCGCAAGGAACATGCCGGTTTGCGCCAGCAAGTTTGTGGTGAAAACCTTGGTGAAACCCAGCTGGCTAAACCATAGGTAGTCGGTGTAGACCCCGGCACTGCCAATCAGGGCAACAATCACTACCACCAAAACCAGTGCGATTACTGCTACCGGTGACATCTTCTTGCGATTCAAGATTCTCCTAGTTTGTTACTTGCTGCAGGTTGGCAGACCACTTGCACTTTGCTCGGTGGCGATTTGCTTAACCGCCGTCAGGGCTTGATTGAAGTTTGCCACCTTCAAGACCTTTAGCCCGGCTGGAATATGGCCAACGACATCGCCACAGTTTTCTGCCGGAGCCAAGAACCAGCGAGCGCCTGCCCGCTGAGCCCCGTACATCTTCTGAGTGATACCGCCGATAGGTCCAACAACCCCGGTCTCGTCGATTGTTCCCGTACCAGCGATGATTTGCCCACCGGTCAGGGCTCCGGGAGTCATTTTGTCGTAGATGCCTAGCGCGAACATCATGCCGCCGGATGGTCCGCCGACATCGTTCAAACGCAATTGGACCTTCACCGGGAACTCAAATTTGGTACCAACATAAACACCGAGTCGCCAGGCATCGCCGACCAACTTCGGTGTCACCTGAACCTGGAGATCTTTCCCGCCTCTGACGCCCTTGACAGTAACTGGGCTGCCATGGGCAGCCGCGACCAGGGCTCTAAGGCCGTTTATACCGGTGACCCGCTTGCCGTCGATCGAATCGATGTAATCACCGGATTTGATGAGCCCTTTGGCAGCCGCCTTGGGATCCACCGAATCCACAAACACGCGATAGCTGTATCGATAGCCCAAAGCACGAAGCGCTGCCGCGGTGGCCTGAGATTGTGAGTCCGACATCATCAGGGCGTTCTGTTTCTCGACGTCCTGAGTGCTAGTGGTGGCCGGGAAGACCTCTTCAACCGGAACAATGCTCTGGGCTGGATCCAGCCAAGCCCCAAGAATCTCAAGCCAAGAAGGAGTCTGAGTTGGCGACCCGACCAGGTTGACGGTGAGCAAGTCCAGTGCCCCATCGGTCGGATAACTCTTGGCATCCACGATGCTGATGACCGGGGTATCGCCCTCGGTGCCAAGCACATTGAAAACTGGTCCAGGGCGTTCGATTAGGTATGGACTGGATAACTGACTGCCCACCCAGAGAGCCACTGCCAGCAAAGCAACGAAGACCCAGCCCGGGCGAAAACGGCGACGCCGACGCGGCGTTGGTGGCTCGTCGAAGTAGATGCCTGAATCCATGATTTAACCCTAGGTGAGGCGGCCGACATCTAAGACGCCGAGTTGGAGCGCGGGCAACGCTATCGGCGAACAAAGGCTTGCGGGAGCGTTTTCTTCAGCAAGTTCGCAGCCTTCGAACGATAGCGTTGAAACACGAAAGGGCGGCGGCATGTCCCAGTTTGATGACGACACCGAGGACAACTCGGGCGGCTTTGACCCGCGCAAATTTAATCCAGCAGATTTCCAGGAATTCATGAAGAAATACCTGGAGAACCCAGACTCATTCGAGGTCGAGGAGCTGGCCAAAGCCGCTGGAATCCCGACCAATCCGGAACAACTGACTCAGCTACTTGGAATGCTTTCGCAGGCCATGGATCGACAGGGACAACCCGAAGGCGTGGACTGGACCCAAACCCTCAACCAGGCGAAGGCCGTTGCTAGGAAGAACAACCTCGGGGTAACCGAACTGCAGCGCCAGGCCTGGCTCGATGCCATCAACATCGCCAATCTTTGGCTGGACCAAGCCACCGACGTATCCGCTTTGGCCACCGAGGCCAAGTTCCTGACGCGCGACCTCTGGGTAGATGACGCCATGCCGCTATTCAAGGCGATGAGTCAGCCCGTGGCGGACCGCATGTCGGTGGCGCTCAGTGAACACTTGGCCAAAAACAGCCCCGAGGAATTGGCGGGACTGATGAAGGAGGCTGGCCGACTGCTGCGTAACGCAGGCGGTGCCATGTTTGCGATGCAAATTGGTCAGGCGATCGGAAAGCTCAGCGAGAAGGTGCTAACCGGAGGAGACATCGGACTGCCGATTTTTGTTGAACAACGTGCAGCATTCGTCCCGCAAAACTCGGACGAGTATCTCAAGGAACTCGGCGTACCTGAGACCGAAGCCCGAATCTATCTGGCGGTTCGCGAACTGGCGCATGCCCGACTCTTCAAGCACTCACGGTGGCTGCGTGACTCGGTGGTTTCACAGATCACAAATTATGCAGCCGAGATCACCATTGATGACGAGCGCATCATGTCCGCCATCGCCGATACTGACCTGACCAACCCGGAGTCGATGAAGGGCCTGCTGGAGTCGGGGGCGATGTTGGCGGACCGCACCGAGGAGCAGCAGCGAGCCTTGGACCTGATTGAAACTCAGCTGGCGCTCATCGAGGGTTGGGTTGAGGCGGTCACGCAGGAAGCCACCCGACTGCTGCCGGAAGCCAATCGAATCGCCGAAGCGGTTCGTCGTCGCCGTGCCACGGGCGGTCCGGCCGAGCTAACCTTCGGCACTCTGGTTGGCCTGGAGCTCAAGCCGCGAAAGGTGCGCGAAGCAACCGCGATGTGGCTCTTGGTCGGGAACGCACTCGGTGCCGCCAAACGCGACGCCCTGTGGGACCACCCGGACATGCTGCCCACCGTCTCGGACATAGAAGATCCAGCCAAACTCATCGCCAGACTCCAGGGCCACGGTGACGACTTTGACTCAGCCTTGCGGGAGCTCTTGGGCGAGTAGCCGCTGTGGATAACCCCGCTGCGATGTCGCTGATCCTTGGCACAATCGCCGAATGGCTTACAAGATCAACCCGTTTCACCAGTTGCTTTGGCGGAATCCCAACACCCTTCAAATTGGCGTTGGCTCCCAGCGGGTCATTCTGGAGCAACTGAGCCCGAGTGAAGAGCGACTGGTGGATGCGCTTTACTACGGAATACCCACCGAGAGCCTGCCGGCGTTGGCCGGCCAGATCGAGCTGCCGCTGGACAAGGCTCGCAATCTGATTGAAAGGCTGCAGCCAACGCTGCTGTTGGATTCCAGCGGCGCTAGTGCAGTGCCCGTGCCGACTGCCGAAACCGATCTTCACCTGCACCAAGCCGAAGTTGTTAGAGCGGGGCTCATCAGCTCGCGGCCGGCGACTCTCATTGCCGAACACCGATCCCAAAGTGTCGTCCATCTCGACAGCCTGGATAGCACCGGACTCACACTCTTGTTAGGGCTCGCGGCTGCCGGGGTGGGAACCTTCACCACTAAAGACCACTGCCGAGTAGTTCAATCTGACATAGCCTCCGGGGTCTACCCAAAGGCGCTTCTGGGACGGTCGCGGTTCGGTTCCGCGAAACTGATTCTCGAGTCCAGTTGGCCCAACTCGAGATTGGTTACGACCAACCGGCCAGATGACCGGCGAACCGCGCGAGCGAACGTGGCCATAACGGTCAGCCAGCAAATTACCCGTCCAGAGGCGGCGGCGGTTTGGCGAACGATGGACCTGCCGGTTTTGGAGATTCGGTACGAACCCGAAGGCGTTCAAGTCAGCCCAGTGCTAACCGGGACGAACGGGTGTCTGGTTTGCCGCGACCACTGGAATCAAGATCAGGACGAAGCTCACTTGATCATGGCCTCTCAACTAATCGGCAGCACCCTGACTTTTGATGACTCGGCCACACGATTGGTCGCCTCGGGACTAGCGGTATCTCTCGTGCTTAGGTTTATGGATCAGCAGTTGGAAGGGCATAGCCCTTGGGATGAATCTGGGGCAGCCATCGGGTTTCGCTTCCTGCGCGGCCAATCGGACCGCCTACTCACCACCGAGTGGCTTCGGCACCCGCTCTGCGGCTGCGGAATTACTTCGACTCGGGTGCTGCGCGAAGCAGGTTGATGAATCTTGACTCGGTGCCGTTCCAGCTGATCATGAGCGACTTCTTGGCGCGGGTGACACCCACGTACAGCAACCGATTTTCCTCAGCAATCTGGCTCTCCGATTTGGCATAACTGATTGGCAAATAGCCCTCGTTGACACCGAGGATGAAAACGTGATCCCACTCCAGGCCTTTAGCGGCGTGAATAGTAGCCAAGGTGACCGCGGCTGATTCCGGTTCGTGCTGGCTGTGCGCGCGTTCGGCAAGTTCTTTCTGAAAAACGTCGAGAGAGGTCCCCTCTGGCATCTCATCAAGGATCTGCAGCAGCGCGTTTAGGCTCTCCCACTTTTCTCGGGCCGCCGCATTGGCCGCGTCTGGCTCACGCAGGCTCCACCCAAGGCCTCGACAAATTTCTTCTACCGCTTTGTGAGTTGGCTTGTTGTTCTGGGTCGCGACCTCGGCATTGATGGCCCTAATGGCTAACTGGATTTCTGGCCGCGCGAAGAAGCGGACACCGCCCTTCAATTGATAAGGAAGCTGAGCGTTAGCTAATGCGGCTTCGATCGACTCACTCTGACCATTGACTCGGTAGAGAACTGCGATCTGCCGGGGTTTGACTCCCTCAGCCAGAAGTCCCTTGATTTGATGAGCGACATAGGTCGCCTCCTCGGTGGCGTTACCAAAAGACTGCAATCGTGGCGCTAGACCGGTGGTGCCTTGCGACTCCAGCGGACTTAGGCCACCCTCCCCCATCGGTGACTTGGCCGTGCGAAGGCGGTTGGCGAAGGTGACAATCTGTTTGGTGCTGCGGTAGTTGCGAGTCAACTCAATCACGCTGGCGTTTTCATAGCGAGACTCAAAGGTCTGCAGGAATTTAGAACTGGCGCCAGTAAAGGAGTAGATAGTTTGATTTGGGTCGCCAACCACGCATAGGTCACTGCGATCACCCAGCCATGCGTCTAACAGGGCGTGCTGCAGCGGAGAAATATCCTGGTATTCGTCTACCGTGAAGAAGCGGTACTGCTGATGCACATGAGCCAGGGCGCGCGGCTCGCTTCGCAGCATTCCCAGGCAAAGGACCAAGACGTCTTCCCAGTCGATCTGATTGGCCGCGGTTTTCGTATCCTCGTAGGCGACCAACAACTCGAGGAGTTTCTCTTTGCTTAAACCGGCGGGCGGTTTCCGATTGAGTTGCGCGTACTCGTCAAGCGACAGGAGTGAAACCTTTCGCCACTCGATCTCGGCGGCAAGGTCCCGAAGGGTTGCGGCGTCTACCTTGTACTTACGTTCCTCCGCCAGCCGGCCAAGTAGCCGACTCTTGCCTTCGAGGACTTGGGGTGCCCGAACGCCAGTGAACTGAGGCCAAAAGTAATCCAGCTGCGCGAGTGCTGCCGAGTGAAATGTCTTAGCAGAAACCTCGCCAACGCCGAGGGCACGCAAACGGGTGCGAAGCTCGGCGGCCGCCTTGCTTGTATAGGTAAGCGCCAGCACTCGATTGGCGCTGAAGTAGCCCTTGGAAATTCCGTAGGCAATACGATGCGTGATGGTGCGAGTCTTGCCAGTTCCCGCGCCAGCGATGATGCAGGTTGGTCCGACGAGCGAACTAGCGGCGGCGCGTTGCTCGGGGTCTAGTTTTGCCAGAAGCGGGTCTAGCTCCTCAGCCGAATCCATCTCAGCCATCCAGCGGACCGCCATACCAGTGCTCAATAATCGCCCGAGCGATTGATAGCGGCCCCGGCATAATCAGGGCGCCAGAGCGATATCCTTGGCCGATCTCATCTCTGGTAAACCACTGAACCTTGGCAATTTCAATGCCATCTGGGCGGGCGGTTTGTGCTGGACCGAACTCATCCAGCTTGGCTCGGAACCCGACCATCAGTGAGTGTGGGAAAGGCCATGCCTGACTGCCTAGGTACTCGATTTCATGAACCCTGACGCCAGCTTCTTCTTCGATTTCTCTGGCAACCGCAGCGGTTAGGCTTTCGCCCGCCTCAACGTAGCCGGCAAGGATGCTCCAACGGTTAGCTTCCCACACTCCCTGAGAGCCCAACAGGATCCGATCTTGAGAATCGGTGACCGCGGCGATGATTGCCGGATCAGTTCGCGGGAATACGGTTTTGTCATCGGCGAAACAACGACGACTCCAGCCACCTTGTTGGATCACGGTCGGCTGACCGCAGTGGGTGCAGTGCCGATGAGTGGCGTGGAAGTTAGCCATCGCCAGCGCCTGGGCGTAAAGATTGGCATCGCGTTCCGAAAGGCCGAAGCCGGCTCGGCGAAGGTCTCGCCATTGGGAGGCATCCGGCTGCAACTGGTTAGCGCTATTGGTGGATAAAACCGCAAGCACGATTGGTGTGCCGGTCGGCTCATCTCCCTCGGTGGCGAAAGTCTTGCCCAAGTAAACCCGGTGCTGCGCACTTGGGACGGCTTCTACCGGGAGTAGTAGCAGCTTTCCCACTGGGTGATTACTATCGCCGAAGAGTTGAACTTTGCCCTCGAAGATTGGCAGAACCCGGGTAGCCGGGTTTGCCCAGAGTTCATCGAAGAGGTCGGGGTTGTCACGCTGCAGGTAGTCGCGGTCCAGTGCGCTTACCGCCATGGGTAGGTGAGGGAGGCTGTGCATCGCGAGCCTCCTTCGGCGGTCTAAAGCTTTTGATTCGCCAGTTTTGGCGTGGCATTGCGGGGGTTTTGCCCTAAGACTACCTAACCTAAAACCATGGCTAAGTCACCCTTGATTTTAGCGGCGCTGGCCAAAGACGCCGTTCCCCAACTTGATTTCGTTCAGGCGATGCCGCTGACCATGGAGCACATCGGTCACTTCGACTCGGCCCTGCTCACGGCCACTGATGGAAGCCATTACGTGATTCGCCAGGCTGGTAATGACGAAGCTGCCCTTGAACTGGACACCGAGCTCGTCGTTCTGCGTGCTCTGGCACCTTTCCGCAGCCACTTCCCATTCGAAATCACCAAGCTCGTTGGCGAAACCCGCGACGCATCCGGCAAGCGAGCACACCTTTTCAGCTACGTCTACGGAAACCCACTTCAGTTAGCGAACCTGCCGGCGACTAGCCCGCTTGCCAGTTCTATTGCTAATGCATTGGCCGCCATTCACTCACTTCCACTCAGCGTCGTCGAAAACAGCGGCCTACCGGTTTATACCCCGGAGCAGTTGGTTCGAGACCGCACCGTTGAGCTGGACCGCTTCGCCGCAACCGGGCGCGTTTCGGCTGCCCTGCTGAACCGCTGGGAACGAGCGCTCGAGGACGTAAACATCTGGCGCTTCCAGACTTCCGTAATCCACGGTGGTGCCACCGTACACGGCAACTTCCTAACCCTGGATGATGGAATCTCTGGAGTTTTGGGCTGGCACAACCTGCAGATCGGTGACCCTGCAATGGACTTCGCCCTGGTGCAGGCTCAGGCAATGGACGATTTCTCCTACAGCACGCTGCTGGAATACGAACGACTCAAGGGAGCGGATCAGAACTTGCGCGCACGCGCCCAGCTGTATTCCGAGTTTGCTCACGCCAACTACCTGGTCTGGGCGTTGCAGTTTGGAACTGCAGACGAGGTGGCAGACGCCGAGCGATTCCTGGAAGACCTTGCGATTGATATCGAGGCTGGCCTAATTGCGCCGATTGGGCCAAAGCCGTTAGGCACCGACGCAGTTTTGACCAACGTCACCGATAGCGGTCTCGGCACAGCGGCCGGCTTTGTCGACGCGGGTCAGGCACTCGTATCCGATGACATGCTGTTGACCCCAGTCGACTACAACCGCGATTCGGATCCAGCCGTAGTTGACCCGAGTTCCGCCAACCTGTTCAAGCCAGTCGTTGATTCTTCCTATGACCACAAGAACCTGTTTGGCGACACTGCACCCATTCCGGTTTTCTCGGATGACGCCACCGCACCGATCCCCGTGTTCAGTGATGACTCGACCGCTCCTATCACTCTGCCCAACCTGGCAGAGGTTGACGAAGCCGGAGCAGATGAAGCTGCTGTAGAAATCGAATCGCAAGACGCCGATTCAGAAGATGCCGCAGGTGAACCTAAGAACGGCGAGCTCTTCTAACCTTCGGTTACTTCTGCCCATCGTTCTCGCAGTTCCGCTACGGTGAGCAAGCGTGTTGGCTTTATCACTTTGTTCTCGCCCACATAGTAGAAACAAGCGCTAACAGCTTCGAGCGGTAACTTCATGAGGGTGGCAAACGCTATTCGGTACAGCGCCAACTGCAAACCGCGTTTTTCGATGTCTGCGGCCTCACTGGGAGCGGCTCCGGTCTTCCAGTCCACGATCTCATAGTTGCCCGAGTCGTCTTGGAAGACAGCATCCAGCTTGCAAATAAAGATGTTGTTATCGAGCGCAAACTGGATCTCAATCTCGGCGAATGCTGCCGTTGCCAGCGCCCACGGCGAGGACTCAAAGTTAGCTCGCAATTGCTCAATAGTGGCCTCGTGCTCTGCGAACTCGGTGGCTTCAAACTGCTGTTCCCAGAGCTGCTCGGAGGCATCGGCCAGGTCTAGTTCTGAGTTTTCCGTGAGCTGCCGAGCGAGGCTGCCGAAACGCTGTTCCATCAGGTTGTGGAATACCGTTCCGGCGCGGGTTGCCTTGAAAGGTGCCTCTGGAACCGGGCGCAGCATCCGAGCGGCCAGGCCAGCTGTATCGGTCAGGTAGTCCTTGAACTGCGATGCGTTGATGCGCACCGGGAGCGGCACCTCGTTTGCCGCCTTGATTCGAGCAGTGCGCTCGCGCAACAGCAGTTCAATCTGGTCCATTTCCCCGATTTCCCGAGGAGCGTTTAATGCAGCAACCACCCTGTCTCGAGCGGCAAGCAAAGCCGCTCGGTGGTTCTGTCCCAGCGGTTCGATCGGCCACTGCGCCTGTTGCTGGCTGGCGTCTAGCGGGTTAACCTCAGACTGGCACACGGGTAGGATCGCATCCCCCTCGCCGCGATTGTGAACCTCAACGACATCTTCACCCAACTCGGCGGCCTTGAGGAGAAACTGGCTTAGCGCCTTGGGTTTCTTGATGCCTTCCTGCCAGTAGGCCGCGGTCAGGGCAAGTTTTTGTTTAGGCCTAGTCACGGCAACGTAGATCAAACGCAACTCCTCCCGCAGAAGGTGTTCGCGCATCAAATCCTTGTAATCATCGACCGATTTCTTGAGCTCCTGCTGCGATCCAACGGCGGCAGTTTCCCAACGAGGCAGCGAATCGACGTCTCCGCGGAGTGGGTATGGAAGTTCGCCATTCGCCAACCAGCCACTTGTTCCCCGGCCGGTTGAAGGGAAGTCTCCTTCGGTGAGGTTGGAGATTGCAACTAGATCCCACTCCAAACCCTTTGCAGCGTGAACTGTCAGGAGCTGAATCACGCCGCTCTCGGGTACAGCGCTGGCGACTTCGTGGCGTTCCCGTTTCTCTGCGTACTCCAGCCACTTCAGAAATGCGCCTAGGTGCGGCCGGTGGGTGCTGGCCGCATAGTTGGCAACGATATTCGCAAAGGCGTTGAGGTGCGCCATCGGATTTTTCTTGGCAGGGTTTGCCATTACTTCGACGTCCAACCAAAGTTCGCGTTCGACCAAGCGGACAAATTCCACTAGCGGAAGGCCGGTCTGCTTGCGGAGGTTTGCGAATAGTTGGGCAGCGTTGCGAAGCCTTGCTAGGCCCACCTCACTGAGTCTGGAATCTTCGGCGTGCTTGTCTTCCAGCAGCAGGTCTAGCGCATCGACAATGCTGATCGAATCCTCGGGAGAGAAACTCTCCTCGCGCTTGTGGAAGCGATTTTGGCGTTTGGCAAATCGGAAGAGACGGTCGAGGTCCTTCGGGCCGATGCGCCAGCGAGGACCGGCTAGCAGACGGATTAGTTCCGAGCCACTGTTTGGGTCATGTACCACTTTGAGCGCCGAGGTAAGGTCGACGATTTCAGAGAGCTCCAGCAGACCACCGAGCCCAACCACCTGAACTGAGAGGCCAGCGGCTTCGAGGGTTTCGCGGAAGAGCTGCATGTGCTTGCGGGTGCGGGTTAGCACGGCACCGCGAGGAGTTTCAACATCCTCGCCCCGCTTTTGCCTTGCGGCAACATCTTCTAACTCAGCCTTGAACCAGTTGGCCACCGACTGGGCTTCTTCATTTACGGTTTGGTCCACTCGAAGATTGATGCGCCCGGACTTGGCGCCATCCATGGAGCGTAGCGTGAGCGGAACCAGATGGGTATCGGCATTCGCAAGATATGAGGCTGGCTGAGCTAGATCCGCCGACAAATGGTTGGCCAGTTGCAGGACCTTTACCGGGTTGCGCCAAGAGGTGCTGAGTTCAAAACGTTGCTGACTGCCAGCTGGCGCAGCAAAGTCTCGGCCGAATGTGGCGAGGTTAGATGAACTTGCCCCACGCCAGCCGTAAATGCTCTGGTTTGGGTCACCGACCGCAAGCACAGCGGCACCGGAAAAGAGGCCTGACAGCAGTTGCGTCTGCAGGAAGGATGTGTCCTGGTATTCATCGAGCAGGATGTGAGTGAAGCGCTCTCGTTGCACCTTTGCTACTTCAGGGTTTTCGCGAACGGCTCTGGCGGCAAGTGCGACCTGGTCGGAGTAGTCGACATAGCCCAGACGCTGTTTCTCCTGGCGATATTTGTCAGCCAGCTTAGCCAAGACATCTGTGATTGCGAAAGGTTCCAGCAGCTCGTCGTAGTACTTATTTTTGGCAAAATCGTTGCCGCCAGGCTTCTTTGGCAGGCCACTCAGTTGACCAACCACCGAAAGACAGATTTGTTCAACCGCGGTCGCGTCAGTGAGATTATCGTTCATGGCGGCAGCTAGGCCGATAACGGCCTCGACTATCGAGTTCAGCTTGAGATCGACATCCGCCAATCGAGCGTCGACGAGTTCGCCGTATTTCACTACCACCTCGCGGGCCAACTGAAAAGCGGCCGCCTCGGTGAGCAAGCTGCTCTCGGATTCCAATCCAAGCCCGAGTGCATTTTCTCGGAACAGCGAATTGGCGTAGGCGTTGTAGGTGAGGATGGTCGGCTGAGTGAAATCGTACGGAACGGAATCCTTCGGCCAAAGCTCACTGTCTCGCATCTTCAACAGGCTCTGATAGATGCGATTGCTGAGCTCGCTGGCGGCCTTGCGCGTAAAGGTTAGGCCAAGGATTTGCTCTGGACGGGCGTAGCCGTTTGCCACCAGCCACAGCACGCGCACCGACATAAGCTCGGTTTTGCCGGAGCCGGCGCCAGCAACCACCAGTGCTGGAGAGTCTATCGGCGCCTTTTCCACCGCCAAGGTTTGCTCTTCGGTGAGCTTGTAGTTCTTGAGCAGGGAGTAAACGGCCTGAGCAGAAATCAAACTATCCGACATAGGAAACCGCCTTGGTCAGGTGCAGCTCGCAGCTGCCAAACTCTTTGTCGTTACTGCAGTGACTCGAAACGTTTGCGATGAAGTAGCGCTCCGGCATGGCCATTCCATTTGCGGCTTGCTCCACCAGTCCCTCAAACTTGGCCTGCAGCTCTGGCAACTGAGCAATAGAGCTCTGGTTGCGAATCGTGGTGTTGCCCTTCCCAACAAGCAGCAGTTTGGCGCCGCCTAGGTCCGTGCCAGATTCCGGGGTGACCGCACGGAAGGCGCCGTGTTGGTAGGCCAGCTGGTAGAGACCCAACTGCGCATTGTCTTCGCCCTCGGCGATGCTTGGAATCGTTGACCCGGTCTTTAGGTCCACAATCACGACCTGTCCGTCCGGGGTTAGTTCGATACGGTCCACTTTGCCTCGAATGTTTGCGCGGCCCAGCTGCATCTCAAACTCTTGTTCAGCTGCCAGGACCTTGCCACCCTCTGCCTTGAATGCAGTGAGGTACTGCGAGAGATTTGCGATTGCCTTCTGCGCCCTGCGGCGTTCCGCTTGCTCCAGCCAGGCACTTTCGAACTTTAGGGTGTGCCAGCCCGACTCAACTTCAGCCCACAGGCTAGCTTCGTCGAGAGCAGTGGACAGCTCCATGGCACGGTGAATAAGCGTTCCCAGCGACGCGGAAAAGTCGCTCTGCGATGCGCCGTGATAGTTGAGAAACCAGTGGAGTGGGCACTTTAGGAACGCTTCGAGCTGGGATGGGTTGAGGCTGATTAGTTCGCCGCGATCGTAAGAGAGCTCTGGGTCTTGGTCGCTTGTTGCCTGCTCCAAGAACTCAAATAGCGGCTCGGTGGTGGACGGTTCGACAAGCCCGTACCAGTCATCGGGATGCGCTCCGGGAACTCCGGCAGCTGCCAACCGGCCTAATTCGTGGGCGAATTGCACCGCACGAACCGGATCCTTTTCCCTTGCCAGTTTTCGGCGAAGATCACCCGCAAGACCGCGAAGGGTAAACGAGCTAAGCTCGAAGCTTTCTTCAGTTGGAATGCCCGATCCAGTTACGTGCCCCAGGAACTGACTAACCTGTTCTTCTTCGGACGAGAACGATGTGACAAGCACGTTTTGATTCGCGGACCCCAGCGCTTTGTAAAACATCCGCAGCTCATCAGCCATCTCAGCGCGAACCGGGGCTCCGCTCTCGGTGAGGCGACCAGTCAAAGTTCCATTAAGTAGGCCAGCATTCAGCAGCGAGTTACGAGGCTTTAGGTTTGGCCAGATGCCCTCGATCAGTTGCGGGGTGGCAACCGTGTGGAAGCGACGGCCAACCAGACCGGCTGGCGTCAGCAGATTTACGTATTGTTCCGCTCTGCGACCAAAGGCCAGCGAGTCTTCGGGAAGTTTCTGCTCAAGTTGAGCAATCAGGAACTGACCCTTGTCCGCTCCTGGATTTCGCTCCACAAAACGGTTGGCGGCGGCAAAAAGCCCAACAATTGCGTCTAGGTTGCGGTTTGCCTGAGTGGCTATTTCTCCAATTCCGCGACTAAGCTCCGACCATTGCTCCTGCAGACCGCTGTCATTCCACAGTTGCCAAAGCAGGTCCTCGATTGTGCAAGTGGAATCCGCCGCAATGGCCCTCGCGGCATCCAGCGACTTCAAGAACTTCCGAACCTTGACTCCGTCAGTTCCCCGAAGGGTTGCCGCGGCACCGGGGGTCGTAAAAAGTTCCACTAGGAGCTCGTCCGAATTGCGGCCAATCTGACCCTCTTCGACTCCTTCGAGTTCTTGACGGCGAAGCTGGCGCCGCAGCCGCCGGAGTGAAACCGAATCCAGTCCGCAGAAGGGTGAGCGTAGCAGGCGCTCGGCGGAAACCGCATCGACGTCTGCAGCTAGTTGGCAGACCGCGGCTAGCTCAAGCAATTCTCTGGATGCGAACTCGTCCCGAAGTGCATGCTGGGCTCCGACGATCCGAACTGGAACGCTCTCTGCTGCGAGGGAACGCTCTAGGGCATCCAACTGCTGCCTGGTGCGGGCAACCACAGCCATGTCTTGCCAAGCAATGTTGCTCTCCAGATGGAGCTTGCGAAGAGTGAAAGCGAGCCAGTCAATTTCATCCTGCTGCGATTTAAACACTTTCGCGGTTACGGACGTCAGCCCCTTTTGAGCAGCAGAAGCCGCATGCACAATGCGCTGTCGGCCGGCACCCTCGGCGCCAATCAGACCCGACACCTTGCGCATTGCCGGAGCAAGCCCGGCGGGTTTACCCCACGGATCGCTTTCTAGAGCACGAACCGCGACGGTTGCGTTCCGTGAAGCGGCGACTTCAGCAGCAAGTTCACTCATGATTCGAGGATCTGCTTGGCGGAAGCCCAGTGTTGAGGCATCTGGGTCACCGAACAGGGCTAGGCCGGTTGTTGCCCCCGCAAGGTTTGCGATCAATCGCGCTGCAGATGGGGTTAGTTCCTGAGCATCGTCGACAAGGATCATCCGATAGCCAAGCTCTTCCTGGCCTTTAGCCAGCAAGTCGATGGCCCGATTCACCAGAGATGGTGCATCGAATCGATGCAGATATTCATCACTGACCATCAGCGCCTCGTAGGCCTCAAAGACTTTTGCGGCCGCCTTCCATTCCGGGCGACCAGATGGCAGGTCTTCCAGCCCATTGGCGGTCAACCCGAGCTCTTGACAGCTGGCAATCAAATCACGGAGCTCGGTGCGAAAACCCGAAAGCGCTCTGGTTACCTGGCTGATGTGTTGTGGCCAGAGTTCGGCATTCGGAGTGAGTTCATGCTGCTTCAATAGGTCTAGAAAGATCGCATCCTGCTGGGCACCGGAAATGAGTTCGGGCTCGCGTAGGTCATTAGCCAGCGCATGGTGCCGGACTACCGCAAATGCCAGCGAAGAAATGGTGCGAGCTAGCGGCCCCTCCACTGCATAGGCCGCATCTTGATCGGCTACCGAAGCGCCAAGTTCAAGCAGCAGACGGTCGCGGAGCACTGCCGCGCTCTCACGCGTGGCAGCCAGAACCAGGATCTCTTCCGGCTTGAGCCCTGCCCGCAGCACGAGATCGCGATGCAGCGCTGCCAAGGCTGAAGTCTTGCCGGTGCCCGGTGCGCCGTAAAGAACGTGAACCCCCGTTGCTGCCGCGGCATCGGCAACAAATTCCGATCCAAAAAATTGCCCAAGCGCAACACCGACCGACGAGGAGGGCGTTGGCAAGAATTTCGCTTGGGACATGCGTCAAAACTATCGAACGGCTATGACATTTATTTCGAGGCACACGCCAGCGAAGCCAGTAATCTAGTAAACATGTTCCAGCCACTGATTGAAGTCGCATTTCTGCTGATTTACGCTGCCCTGCTAGCCGCCGTGACACCCTACGTTCGCGCGGACCAGGAGAACTATGGCGTGCTGATTCCCGGTGCACTAGCTATCTCGACCGGAGCAATTGTCTGGTCGCTGCTGACCTGGCTTGGACTCCCTGACACCGATGGCTGGATCTGGGGTCTAACCATGGTTCTCATGCCGGTCGGCATGGCCTTCGGTATCAAGTACTACGGTCGCGGTCGCAGCCAGGGCAAGTTCGGTTTCGTGGACCAGCTTGGCAAGGCAATCGCAGATGCCTCTGCAAAGAACAACACCGAGACCGCTGGCGGCGAAGAGGTCGTCATCCTCACCAGCACCGCTGGTAACTAAGCGGCAAGTCCAATCGCGTCCATACGCAAAGAGTGTGGACCATTCAGCTCGGCGATAAGTGGCTCTAGCTCTTCCAGAGTTGCTGCCGGCACCGCAGCGCGAAGCTCAAGAATGACATCGCCCATGATGCGGCGGCCCCAAAGCGCTAGTCGCGACCCGAGGGTGGCATCCTTTGCCATGGCATCAGACAAAACCTTCTTCGAGAACTTCTCGATGGTCTTGTCGTTCAACGCCTTCTCGACATCGGCGCGGACCTCACCAGGCAAACCTGCTGCCAGCTTGCGGTAGAACTCTTCCAACAAACCCAGAGTCAGGTACAGCTTCAGCACGGTCTCGTACCAGTCGAGGCCATTGGTGCGACTGTGAAACAGATCAATGCGCTCGGTGTATGGATCCATGGCGTCTGTCGGGTCGAATCCCAGAGATGACAACTTGCGGCTGAGTGAGCGGTACTTGTCGAAGCTCTTAGCGGCCGCCTCGGACAGTGCAGCCTTGGCAGCGGTGGTTGGCGCGAACTTGATCTCGGCGGTCATGATCTCGAATGCACTCAACTGCAAGTAGGCAAGCTGCCCAAGAAACTCTTTGGGAGCGGGAGCGTAAGGCGCCAGATTGACCTCGCCCTGATTTCGGGTGGCGCGGTCCTCGCGAACCGGAAGCTGCAACTTAGGAACGTTGCGCTTGATGCCTTTTAACCACTCGAACACGTTTACAAGACTACCCAAAACCCACCGAGGAGGGCGGAAAAATCGCCACCGTTAGACTTAAGGCAAATGAATACACCTATTAACCCCGACGTGACCTTCGAATCTCTCGGCATCGATGCCGACATCGTGGAGGCCCTGGGCGCCAAGGGAATCACGCATCCCTTCCCAATCCAAGAATCCTGCATCCCCGTGGCTATGGCCGGACAGGACGTAATCGGCCAGGCGAAGACTGGAACCGGTAAGACTTTCGGCTTCGGCCTTCCGCTGATTCAGCGCCTGGGAAAGTCCCCTGAAAAGGGCGCCAAGGCACTGATCGTTGTTCCAACCCGTGAACTCTGTGTTCAGGTTGCCGAGGACCTGGTTCTGGCAACTGCGAACCGAGACACCGTCGTGGCTGCCATCTATGGCGGTAAGTCGTACGAGGGCCAGATCAAGGAGATCGAGGCCGGTGCCCAGATCCTGGTTGGAACCCCGGGACGACTAATCGACCTCAGCCGCCAGAAGAAGCTTGATCTTTCCAAGATCGAGATCATGGTGCTGGACGAGGCCGACGAAATGCTTGACCTCGGCTTCCTGCCAGACATCGAAAAGCTCTTCGCCTACACCCCCGAATCGCGCCAGACCATGCTGTTCAGCGCCACGATGCCGGGTGTAATCGTCAACATGGCGCGCAAGTACCAGAACAAGAGCGTTCACATTCGCGTCAACGACCCCGCTGACGAAGGCCACACCAAGGCTGACATCAAGCAGTTCGTCTACCGCGCCCACAATCTTGACAAGGATGAGGTCGTCGGCCGTATTCTCCAGGCCGAGGGTCGCGGCAAGACCGTGATCTTCGTGAAGACCAAGCGTGCCGCCGGAAAGCTCTCGGAAGAGCTGGTTGACCGCGGCTTCAACGCCACCGCACTGCACGGTGACATGAGCCAAGAGGCTCGCGAAAAGAGCATGGCGGCATTCCGCGCCGGCAAGAAGGACATTCTGGTTGCCACCGAGGTAGCAGCCCGAGGCATCGACGTCGATGATGTGACCCACGTGATCAACTACTCGGTGCCTGAAGACGAAAAGGCCTACCTGCACCGAGTGGGACGCACCGGCCGCGCTGGCCGCACCGGTGTCGCCGTCACCTTCGTGGACTGGGAAGACCTCACTCGCTGGACTCACATCAACCAGGCGTTGGACTTCGGCCAGCCTGACCCGATGGAGACTTACTCCTCCTCGAAGCACCTATTCATCGACCTGAACATCCCTGAGGGCACCAAGGGTCGCCTGAAGGCAGCCTCGCCGAAGCCAGCAAGCACCGAGGGCAGCCGCGACGGCGGTCGCGGTGGGCGTGACGGCGGTCGTGGTCGAAGCGGTGGCCGTGATGGTGGCCGCAGCGGCGGTCGCTCGGGCGAAGGTCACACCGGCAGTCGCTCCGGCGGAAACCGCGGCGAAGGCGCAAAGGCCGAGACGCACGGTGACCACGAGCACAAGACTCCGAGCGCCGGCAACCGTAACCGCCAGCGTCGCCGCACTCGCGGCCCTGGTAACGCCTCGGCCTAAAGGTCTGAGCCGCTGACTAGGCTGGTCACATGCCAGCTAAGTTTGACGCCTCCGATTTCAGTAGTTTTGCGGCCTCGCGCCGCAGCACTCGTGACTTTCTGCCTACCGCGGTAGACCCGGCAATCATCGAAGCGATCATCACCGATGGCCTAACCTCGCCTTCCTGGTCCAACACTCGCCCTTTCGTGGTTGCCGTCGCAACCGGTGAGGTGCGCGATCGGCTGTCACGGGAATTCCTGAATCGCTGGGATGCCGTGAAAGACGCACGTGGTGGCGGTCTGATGGGAAAGATCAAGTTGGCTGTGAAACGATACGGCCTGCCGACCAGTAACTGGTTGATCAGCAAGCCCTATCACCCGGACCTCCTACCCCGCAGTCAGCGTGTGGGTAAAGAACTATTCGGTTTGCTGGGCATCGAGCGCGGCGACAAGGTCGCGCGGGATGCCTCCTGGGCTCGCAACTACGAGTTCTTCGGTGCACCGGTGGAGCTTTTCGTATTCACGCACAAGACGCTGGGCAAATTCAGCGCCAGCGATGCCGGACTGTTCATGCAGAACCTGATGCTCAGCGCTCACAGTCGCGGGTTGGGCGCCTGCGCCCAGGGGGCCGTTGCAGTGTGGGAGGACGCTGTAAGGGCCGAGTTCGAGATCTCCAGTCAATATTCGTTGCTCTGCGGAATCGCGGTGGGTTACCCCAGCGACAACAAGGTAAACACCTTCCAGGCACACCGACTTGCCGCCGACGAGATTATGCTGAAGCCAAAGGGCAAGAACTAAAACACCGGACTCAACAAAGGGGTTGGAATGAATCGGTACCTAGCCTTCCTTCGGATTGCCGTGGCGGCAGCAATCGCGGTTGCTATCACTTGGCAAATCACCGACCGCATCGCACACAATGTATTTCGACCAGCGGAATACTTCGCGTACTTCACAATCCAAACCAGCATTCTCACCGCAGTGGTTTTGACCATTTCCGGCTTCTCACTGCTGGGTGGTAAAACCGAGTCGGCCAGGTTGACCAAGGTCCGGCTGGCTGCGGCAGCGGCCTCCATCGTCGTGGGAATTGTTTACAACCTGCTGCTCCGAGACTCGGCTCCGAGCCCTGCCGACGGCGACTACAAGTGGCCGGTCCTTCCAAACGAAATTCTGCACGTCTGGGCACCAACCCTGGTATTCCTTGACTGGCTGCTTTCGCGTAACGCCGAACGCCTACGTTGGCTTCAGAGCTTCAATGTGGTCTATTTCCCGCTGGCGTGGCTGGTGTTCTCGGTGGCTCGTGGCAACCTGGATGGCTGGTGGCCTTATTGGTTCCTGGACCCGACTGACCCGGGTGGACTGCCACAGATGCTGCAATACATTCTGGCCATTACGGTGTTCTTCATAGCGGTCGGATTTGCCCTCGGTGGCGTAAATCGGCTGGCAATTAGACGCATCAGCGAATAACTGCGGGCGGGCTGTTTTAGGCTTAGTCCTATGACCTCACCTGAAGCACTGCTGTCCGTTGCCCGCAAAGCCGCAGAAGCAGGTGCCGCAGAACTGGTCGCAAAATACCGCGGTTCCTTCAATATCAACACCAAGAGCAACGAAGCCGACTACGTGACCGATGCCGATTTGGCTTCCGAGACCGCTGTCCGCAAGGTGCTTGCGGAGTTGCGCCCAAACGACACCGTGACCGGTGAAGAGTATGACGCCACCAGCAGCACCGAGGCCGAGTTTTACTGGAGCATCGATCCCCTGGACGGCACCGTGAACTTCGCCCGAGGCTTGCCAAACTGGGCGGTCTCGGTGGGAGCCAAGAATCTTGCCACCGGCGAGTGGGTTGCGGGCGTCGTGCACTCCCCGATTCTGGGAGTCACCTACTACGCCCACCAGGGTGGCGGCGCATTCGTTGACCGCGAAGGCCAGACCATCAAGCTGACCGGCCCGATTGAGCGCAGCACCAAGATCGTGGCGACCGGGTTTAGCTATGACCCGACCGACCGCCTTCGCCAGTTCGATCGACTCGCGGCACTGATGCCAAACTTTGTCGACGTGCGCCGCATCGGTGCGGCTTCGCTGGACATGTGCATGGTGGCGGATGGAACGATTGACGCCTACTACGAGGTAGGCATCAAGGAGTGGGACTGGGCCGGCGCCATGGTCATCGCCGAAGAAGCCGGACTCAATGTAATCCGGCCTAAGTTTTCGGGTGACCTAGGTGTAGTAGCCCGGGACACCAGCGTCTTCACCCAGTAAGAGCCAAACTCGGTTTAGGCCATGCTGCGCAGATCGGCATCGATCTGCCCGAACAACTTTCGCGCCATCATCAGTGGAACGATGTTGAAAGCCAGCACCCCGGCGTAGAGCTGGTAGCCCTGGAATTGGGTTGCGAGGTCGGGCGAGATGATTTCACCTAGCGAATAACCCGAAAGCTGATTCAGAACGACGAACCAGATCCAAAACCACAGCAGCGAACGCTTTCGAGCCGCAGCGTCCTGACCGGCTCCGGTTCCGGCCACATCGTTCAAAACGATGAACGGCAAGAACATCTGGGCAATTGGAACGAACCAACCGCCGACGGCCCAACCAGGCTTCAATCTCAGCGTGACTCCGTGATCGCGCGCGAACTGAGCGGCTCGCAGGCCGAACCCCAACAGCGAGACCATGAACCAAATGTTGGTCACGGCAAAGAAACCGGTGGCGAAGAACATGCCCAAGGTGACCCAGGTCTCGGTGACTGGAGTTTCGGAGAGAATGTCGCGCGAAACCGCAAAGGTAAACAGCGCAGAAGCAATCGCTGCAACCGAGCACAGGAGTGCGGCACCCTGGAGGTTGCGAGCCCAGCCCGAAAACTTAGGATTCACGAAGTCAGCTTTCTCAACCATGCTTCAATGATGCCAGCGATTGGTCGCCGGCCTGACTCAATAGCCGCCGGAAAGCATCCGGGCTGGTTAGGTTCTCCCCCAGCA
>JBEGRP010000003.1:0-22491 GCA_041180345.1 Actinomycetota bacterium
GCGGTGCTGTGCCATACACGGTTTTTACAGCGGCGATGATCGTTGGTCGTTTTGCTGTTGGTCCGTTGACTCGCAAAATTCGATTCGCAACCATTTCTGCCATCGGTGGCTTCGTTGGCGCTACCGCAATGGCGCTCGGAGTTTATTTCTCTGCAACATTCGCAAGCTCAGATGTCGACCTTGCCTTCACTCTCCAACTTTGCTGCTACGCAATTTCGGGGCTCGGTGCGGCATCGATGGTTCCATCTTTTTACAGTGCGGGTGGAGAGGTTCGCGGTTTGTCGACCGCGCAAGCTCTCTCCAGAATGAGCCTCGCCAACGCACTGGGTTCAGGGATTGTGCTTACCATCGGCGCCGACTTAGCCCCTGCTGACGCCCGGTCCGAGTTCCTGGGAGCCTATCGATTGCTGGTGGATTCTGGGGCAGCCCTGAGTCCGGTACTGCTGAGTTTGTTGACGGTTGCAATCACGCTTCCCGGCGCGATGTTTGCGTTCGCCGGAGTTAGCCTGGTGGGTGCTTGGCTTGGTTGGCGCTGGTTGCCTAAGTTCAACATCAAGTAACCGGCATGGCAGTGCTGGCGACACAGACCTCGGTGCCACGCCCATGCGGAAGTAGATAGAACTTATTAGGCTGACAGAGCCGCACCGTCACCCGATTCTGCGCTCCGACGCCAGCCGACACTAGCCACTCGCCTCGGTTGCTGCCGAGGATTTGCAGCGCTTCGGCCGCAAATTCGCTGACGTCTCTGGCTGGGTTACGGACCTGCGCTTCGGCCGCGGCGAGCGCCACCGCATCAGCCACTCCATTCAATCTGCGCTGCTGTGCCAGCCCCGAAGTTGCCGTGACTGCAATCAAACCTCCAAGAACCAGCAGAGCTGTTCCAAATAGAAACAGCGGCAGAGCCGATCCTTGATCGCTGTGGATACTTAGCTTTGGTTGCTTCATCGATAAATCAGCATCCTGGCAGCCTCGCTGTGGTTGTTCACGACCACCGAAGCAACCGCAACTTCGCCCAGCCGGGATGGGTATTGACTCAGAGTCAACGACACCGAGGCGGACTGCGTTAAGGCTTGACCCCGGAAATCATTAGCCAAAGCGGTTTCCAAGCGACCAAACTCTTCGGGTGGCACCCGCTGAGCGACGACCACCCTTACGGCATGTCGGGCAAGCTGCTGAGCCTGCATCGCCAAACGCTGTTCACCGAGTAGCTGTAAGCCCAAACCAACAACCGCTATCGGGACCAGCATGCCGAACACTAGAAGCTCGAGCGCGACACTACCGCAATCGGATTCACGCCGGAGCTCACCCAATTTCATTTAGGGCCTTCGCGCTCTGAGTCACCGGGATTAGACCAAAACCTAGGTACGGACTGCTTACGCTCACGGTCATTATCTGGCGGGTTCGCCCGTTGAATTGGTCCTCGGTGGTTGCAACTTGAAAATCAAGATTGCCCGCCAGCCCCTTCAAAAGGGATTGAGCCTTCTCCTTGGCGGACGCCGGAGTGCCGCCGTATGCGGCTGCGATACCAGCACCCTCGCTGGCGACGTCGAGCGCCGCATTTGCAAGGTAGCCCGCCCAGAGCACCTGGAACGCAAGAATCAGGAGTAGCACTCCTGGCACACCAAACGCCAAGAACTCGACCACCGCCGAGCCGCGATCGCCTCTGGTGCGCCCCTGCCGCATGCGATCAGAAGCTGGCAACTTTGCTCATCGCTTGGTTAAAGACCTGGCTTAGCGCGGGCACCGCCAACCCCCAGAGGACGACGACGAGAGCCGCGGTCATCAGAGTGATCAACACCCAGCCCGGTACATCCCCGCGGTCACTCGCTAGGAAGTCTTGATTCTTGGCCATTTTCTTTCCTTTCTAGAAACCAAGCTGCAACAGTTGCAAACTTGGAAAAACTGCGAATGCGATTGTCACCGGCAGGATCATGAAAACCAGCGGAATCAACATCTTGAGTTCGTTTCGCCCGGCGGCGCGCAGCTGGGCATTCTTCAACTGAGAACGAGCTGCCGAGGCAAGTAGTTGCAATTGCCCCGCCAGCGGGGTTCCCCGCCTCAGCGAAAGCAGGACCTTCGAGACAAACTCAGAAACCAGCTGCGAACTCGACTCCTCGGCGAACTGGGTAAGAGCGGCATCAATTGACTCACCGAGTCGAAGGCGGATTGCGACCCGAGTCAGCTCGTCAGCAACTCTCCCCCGCCCCTTGGCGTGGTTCACCAAGACCGAATAGAGGTTTTCGGCATTTTGCAGCCGAGCAGCCATGAGCTCAAGGTGCTGCGGCAGTTCCAGTAGGTATGGGTCCAATGCCGCGGACTTTGCGCCAACCCTGACCCGGGATGCGGTGTCTGCACCCAGCGTGACTTCAAGACCGAGTCTCCGGCTCAAACGGCTAGGCGACATCGGTCAGCACCCTTTTAGACCTTGGCAAGCGGCTGGCGGCGATAATCAGGGCGTATGCGACTAGGCAGAGGACCAGCCCGCAAAGCAATAGCGCAAGGCCACCCGGTGAGGCATAGAAAGCTTTGGCCTCGGGCCGAGCAGACAGGAACCAGACGATCAGCCAGGGCGCCACCAGTCCCAACTTGGCTGTGCCAGTAACCCAACCTTGCTTTGCCTCCAACTCGGCCTCCAAAGCCCCTTGGGTTCGAATCACTTCGCTCAGCCGATTTAGATTTGACACCAGCCCTTCACCCCCGCGGCGCAGGCTTACCTGGAGAAGCTGAACCAGCTGATCTCCGAACGCGACGCCTAGGTCTCGCTGAAGCCAACTGAGCGAATGTTCGAGCGGGATACCGATTGACTGCTGAGAGGCAAGCTCTGCCAGAGTCTTTCGGAGAGCCTTTGGGCCGTGGTCGGCCTGTGAAACTAGGGCATCTCCAAGGTCTTGCCCGCTTGCCACACTAGCCGCCAGCGCCTCAATGACTTCGGGAAGCGCAGCGACCAAACTCGCAGCGCGTTGCCGGTCTCGCAGCTTTAACGCCTCCAGGACTCCGGCAGCACACAGAGCCGCCGCGGCTATCCCCATTCCGTAAATACCCGTGGCCTTAAGCACCGAGAGCGCTACCCCGAGGATTAGGGCGCCAGCCGCCAGATTTACTTTCCAAACTGGGAAGTGGCCGAGGCCCGCAGCCTCGTATAACTGGCGCATCATTGAAGGTTCACCGGCGTGAGTCGCGGGCGACCGTCGTCACCGGTCGCAATCTCGGCGATTTCGGTAACCCGCCGTTTGCCATTACCCAAATGGACACAATGGACCACTAGATTGACCGCGGTTGAAACCGTATTCAAAACAAACTCGGCCGAAATGTTGGGGCCAGCCAACAGGGGTAAAGTGCAGAGTTTGGTGATTGCACCCTGGGCGTTGTTGGCATGGATAGTGCAGGCGCCGGTCACCCCAGAATTCATTGCAATCAGCAGGTCCAGAGCTTCCGCCTCGCGGACTTCCCCTACTACCAAGAGTTCGGGGCGCATACGAAGCGCCTCTTTCACTAGGCGCCGCAATGGGATCTCGCCCTTGCCCTCCAAATTCGGCTGGCGCGCCTGCATCGGAACCCAGTCCTTCAGGCTGACCCGCAACTCAAAGGTCTCCTCACAGGAGACCAGTCGAGTTTCCTCTGGCAGTTCCGAAATCAAGGCACCGAGCAGGGTAGTCTTCCCAGAATGGGTGGCACCTGAAATGAGCACGTTTGCCCCGGCTTGGAACTTGCTACTCAGGTAATCGGCCTGCGAAGGGCTGAGGGTCTGACTTTCGACCAAATCCCGCAGCCTGAGAATTCTTGGAGGAAACTTTCGGATGTTTACGCTCCAGTTGGTGGCAGTTACGTCTGGGATAACAACATGGAGTCGCGATCCGTCAGGAAGGACTGCGTCCGCAAATGGCAACGAGGAATCAATTCGGCGCCCGGTATCGCGAAGCATTCGCAAAATCAGGGTCCGCAGTGTCTCGGTGGATAAATCGACGCTAACCCGACGGACCTGTCCTTCGCAGGCCAAGTAGATTTCGTTGGGGCGGTTGATCCAAATTTCTTCGATTAGCGGATCGTCCAAAAACACCTGCAACGGCCCAAACCCGAATAGTTGACTCTTGACCTCGTCCTTTAGAACGGATTCCTTGGGCCCAAGCATGCCCTCTAACGCGAACCGGTCTAGCGCGGCATCTATAGCCGCACCGTCGACCTCGCCAGTCTTGCTGCTAAGTGCATTTTGCCTGACTGACCGTGAAATCTGATCGATTAGCGACAATGCTGTTGACCCTCTCTGGTTTGGGAGGTCTGGTGATGCGACCGTCTCCGATTAGAGGGTGCCAAAAGGTAGCTGGGAGCGGCGAAAGTTTTCCACAGCATTCGGTAGAATGTTTAGGTTGCGGGAGTGGCGAAATGGCAGACGCGCTGGATTTAGGTTCCTGTGCCGCAAGGCGTGTGGGTTCAAGTCCCACCTTCCGCACCAAGAAAAAGAGAGGTCCGAAAGGGCCTCTCTTTTGCTTTAACTTGGCTTTAGTTGAGGTTCTTCAGGGCGTATTCGATTGCGGCCCCAGCATCCACGATGCCAATGCCACAGCCAAGATCCTTGGAAGCAGTGCTGCAGAAAGTTCCCGTTGCCCATGGCCTAGCCGTTGACTTTAGGGTCAACCAAATCTGGTCCGGGGTGATGTTTGGCTTCACCGAATAGAGCAATGCAGCGATTCCCGTGACCACAGGTGCGGCCATGCTGGTTCCCTCCGCGCCTTCATAAATCGGTTCACCAATTGAGGTGGTTCCATCGTTGAGCGTGCTCCAGATTTGTCCCTGGGTTTCCGGCGGTGAATCGCCACGGTTTTGCTCGTCACCACCGGGAGCCGAGATGTCGACTCCTTGACCGAAGTTCGAGTAATAGGCACGATCGCCATCGAACCCCGTAGCGCCCACGTTGATGGTGGGATAGCAGTTACCCGGGTAGGAGTAGAAAGCCTGAGTGTTGTCGTTACCGGCAGCCGTAATGACCATGATGTTGGCATCATGCAGGGCTTGCATCACGCTGGCCGTGCCAGTGTCACACTGGGCGTAGCTGCGATTGCCGAGCGACAGGTTGACTACCTGGGCCGGGTGGAGATTCTTTGGAACCCCAGGGACATCCTTGCCGGCAGCCCAGTTGAGCGCGGCCATTAGGTCCGCGGCAGTTCCACCTCGGCTACCAAGCGCTCGCACCTCCAAAAGCCTCACTCCCGGTGCAACACCAACGACACCGATGTTGTTAGCAGCAGCAGCGATGATGCCTGACACGTGGGTGCCGTGCCACTCGTTATCGGCGTTTGGGTCGGTAGGGTTTGGATCCCAACCGTCGCCGTCAGCCGAACCATTTGCGTTGCTGACGAAGTCGTAGCCGTAGGTGCTGCCATCCAGGTTTTTCCAAACCTGCCCATCCAGGTCCGGGTGTGGGGTGATTCCAGAATCGACTACCGCGACCGTGATGTTGCTAGCTCCGCGGGTGTGCTGCCATGCAGCTTCGACGTTGATACCATTCTTCGAATTGAGGTGCCATTGCAGTTTGTACATCGGATCGGCGACTGCAAAGCCCGACACCGAGGCGCTGGCGCCGCGCTTGTTCTCGGCACGAACCTTCACCGCGTAAGTTACACCCGGCACCAGATTCTTGAATGTGCAGCTGGCTCCTGATGTGCTGCAGATTACGTCCGCTTGCCCGGCCGCTGTTGCAGTGGCCACATAGGTAACGGGCAGTCCACCAGAGTCCGCGACAGAGAGAAGTTCCCAGGTGACCACCGGAGCTTCACTGGTGATTGCGGGACCGTTGAAATTTGGCGGCAGCGGAACGGTGGTTGGGACCGCGCTCGCCCAAGCTGAATAGGCGCCAGTCTTCGTGCTCTTTCCATTCGAAGTGGTTGCCGCAACCCTGATGTAAACATGGTTACCGGCAACTAGGCCACTGCTGAGAATTGCGGTGTTGACCTTTGGGCCGTAGGTGGTGGGAAGGTCTTGGTAGGTGACGCCGGCGTCCAGAGAAGCCTGCAATTTGTATCCGGTCAGCTTGAAACCAAAGAGATTCTTGGGTGCCTTCCAGGAAACCTGGACCTGCGGAGTCGCCGGGGTTTTGCTATTGAAAGCGTCCTTGAGCGAGACGCTCTGCGCAGCGGTGGCTCCACGGAAAGTGACAGCAGCTGGCCTTCCGGTGACACTGCGATTGGACGCCACAGGTGCGCTCGCTGCCGCAGCGATGAACTGGTTGACTGCGACAGAAGTGACTCCCGGCTGCTTGGCCATGACTCGGACAGCTTTTTCAGCAGTCACCGAGCCAACCGGGCCCGCGAAGTTCAGCACGTGCCAGCCTGCGCCAAGTGCGCGCTGGGTGCCCAGTGAGATGCCGGTTGCGGCAACCGCATCCTGACCCCGAAGGGTTCCAAGCCAACCATTTGCCTCGAAGCCGTGCTGGAAGTGAACCAGAAGGCCAACCGCTGCTCCATCTGCAGGAGTCGATTTGTAGCTCACCTGAGCAGCGCTAGCCGGAACAGCGAAGCTGAATGCCCCCAGAACCGATACAACCGCTAGGGCCAGGGCACGGATTGACCGTTTTTGCAACATCACAAGTCTGAGATTAAAGGAAAAGATCATTCGGGGCCCCCAGGTTTAGCGTCTCAAAGCATTTTCACAGGAAGCTGGCACTACAAACTGCGCTGCAGCAGCACAGTGCCTAGCCAACGGCCAAATTTGAAACCCACTTTGCCCAGGTGTCCTTGGTGCTTGAACCCCATACTCTCGTGGAGCTGTATCGAGGACTCGGCACCTTTGTCCGAGATAACCGCGACGATTTCTTTCACACCGGAGGCTCGCGACTTGTCGATCAACTCAGTCATCAACTTGGTACCAATGCGTTTACCGATTGCCGATGGGCGCAGGTAAATGCTGTCCTCCACCGTGCGCTTGAAGGCTGCCTTTTGACGCCACGGCGCTACGTAGGCAAAACCAAGAACGTAGCCACTCTCGCTCACAGCCACCAAGAACGGCAGCTGCAGGCCCTGAATCCAGCGAAACTTTTCAATCCAGTCATTCAGACCCATCGCATCTAGATCGAAGGTGACCACCGAGTTCTGAATGTAGTAGTTGTAGATTTCCATGACCGCGGCCATGTCGGTCTCATAGGCGCCACGGATAGTCACCTCACCCGATGTCTGAGCCGGCGCCGCCTTAGCCTTGCGTGCCAGACGCCAGCGGGTCTCGGAATCAAGGGCCACGTTTTCTCCAAATACTTCGCAGAGGCAGACGCTCTACTGCAACCAATTTATCTCGCTCAGGCCGCGTTCCCGAAGCACCGAGTTAATTGCACTGAATGGCTTGCTGCCAAAGAATCCGCGCCTCGCCGAAAGCGGGCTGGGATGAACACCTTCGACTATCGAGACTCGCTGGCCGGCAGCGAGGAGGTCGAGTTCCAAAGTCTCCTTCAGTTGCTGTGCCTGCGAACCCCAGAGGACCAAGGCCGTGAAAGGGTTGGCCGCAAGGAGGTGCCTTACTGCCGCATCCGTGAAGGCATCCCAACCCAGCTTGAAATGGGCCCCGGGTTGCCCAATCAAGGTTGTTAGGTGGCGATTGAGTAGCAGCACTCCTTGGTCCTGCCAGCCGGAAAGATCACAACGAGGGCCCGCCACCGCTTGCTCAAAATCGAATAACCCGGGTGAATCCGCGCCGACTTGCTCGAACACAACTCCCAGGTCAGCTTGCAACTCCTGAAAGATATTTCGCAGGCTTGGCGGTAACGGCGGTTCAGAGACTGCGAAGGCCCTGCCGACGGCTACGCCCTCGGTGGGATAGGGGTCCTGCCCGATGATTACGACTTTTGTGGTCGAAGGGTCACCGGAAAAAGCAGCCATCACGATGTCGCTGGTTGGGGATAGATTGGGCAAGTGGGCAACCTGCGATTCCAGGTCATGCAGCAGAGGTTCCTGATCGGCCAGAGCGGCCTGCCAGGCTGGGTGCATTTGTTGGAACCACATACCTGCCAGAATAACCAGTAGCACCCACCGAGGACTGATCAGTCAGCCACTCGGTGGATCACAAGGTAATGGAGCCAAGAATGCGTTTAGTCGAAGAGGCAAAGCAGCTGCAACCGGGGCTAGTGAAACTGCGCCGCGAACTCCATCAAATCCCGGAATTTGGCCTGGACCTGCCCCAAACACTTCAAACGGTGTTGCGCGAGGTCGATGGCCTCGGTGAGGTCCGGTCTGAGCCGGAAATCTCTTGCGCGACCGTTCTGATCCGCGGTGCCCAGCCTGGTCCAACCGTGTTGCTTCGTGCGGACATGGATGCCCTTGCGGTTGTTGAGGACACGGGTTTAGATTTCGCCAGTAAGAACGGCTACATGCATGCCTGTGGGCACGATCTACACATGGCAATCGGGGTCGGAGCAGCGCGGCTAGTTCACGCTCACCGAGAGCAACTTAGGGGCAACGTCCTGATGTTCTTCCAAAGCGGCGAAGAGGGCCACGGTGGAGCGGACCGCATGATCGAACGCGGCATGCACCTTGACTCGGGCGAACTTCCCAAGGCAGCCTTTGGTATTCACGTTTTTTCATTCGGTAAATCAGGTGTCTTCGCCACCAAACCCGGTCCCATGATGGCCAGCGCTGGCGACATGCTGGTGCGCTTCAAGGGCAAGGCCGGGCATGGAAGCATGCCTTGGACCGGCAAAGATTCCATCACCCCGATGATCCAGGCAATCAACTCGATCCAGCACCTAACCACCAAGTCCTTTAGCGCATTCGACCAAGTGATTGTCAACGTCGGTTGGATTCGCGCTGGGGACACCCACACCACAAATGTGATGCCCGAAGAGGCCGCCTTCGGCGCCACGATTCGCACCTTCTCGGTGGACCACTTCCACCGAATTCGCGCCGAGTTGAAGCAACTGGTGGAGTCCGTCGCGTCGGCTTTCGGTGTGCAGGTCGAGGTTGAGTTCACGCCGTCCTCCAAGGTGGTCATCAATGACCCAGCCGCTGTCGAGCAGGTTCGCAAGACCGTGACCGAAAACTTCGGTGAGGAGAGATTCGAATACATGCCCGACCCGATAACCGGCGGAGAGGACTTTTCCTCGATTTTGGAACTGATTCCAGGTTCGTTTATCTTCCTGGCTGCGGGCCATCCGGACATTGCGCCGGAACACTGGCAGAGCAACCACTCCAACCGGGCGGTTTATGACGAAAGCGTTATTTCAGACGGTGCCGCCCTGCTGGCTCAGCTTGCCTTCGACGTGCTGGCATAATTCTTAGGTAGCCCATTCGGGCGAACCAAGGAAACCATGGAATTTCAGAGCCCTGAAGACTCGCTGCCGTCGGGATTTATCACCGACGAGATGAGTCGCCAAATCGCCGGACGGCCACCCGCCTCCGGTGCTTGGCGCGACGGCGACCCTGCCGGGGATAGGGAGTTCGCGCCAATAGCGGGGCTCAAGCTGGAAAGCGGCAAGGAACTGGGTGTGTTCCGCATCGCCTATGAGTCCTGGGGAACTCTAAACGAGGACTCGTCGAACGCAGTTCTGGTCCTGCACGCTCTCACGGGCGATTCCCATGTAATCGGAAACGCCTCCAAGGCCCACCCAACCGAGGGTTGGTGGAATGGAATCATCGGTCCAGGCTTGGCGATCGACACCGACAAATTCTTCGTGGTTGCCCCAAACATGCTGGGCGGTTGCCAGGGCTCAACTGGGCCATCTTCGATGGACTCCAAGGGCACCGAGTACGCCTCGAAGTTCCCTTTCCTAACCATTCGTGACCAGGTCCGTGCCCAGAAGGCTTTCTCCGATTCGATTGGCATCACCCACTGGCATGCCATCATCGGTGGCTCGATGGGCGGAATGCAGTCGCTGGAGTGGGGTGTCATGTACCCAGATTCCATGACTAATCTGGCCGTGATCGCGGCTCCACCGGTATCGACAGCCGACCAGATTGCACTGAACTGCGTCCAGATTGAGGCGATCAAGACCGACCCAGCTTTCAAGGATGGGCACTACTACGAGGCCCGTGCCGGCCAGGGTCCGCACCGCGGTCTAGCTTTGGCGCGCCGCATGGCGTTGCTGAACTATCGCTCCCCTAGCGAACTCAATGACCGCTTCGAACGCACCTGGCAGTCCTCGGTGAACCCACTCGGTGGCGGCGGAAAGTTTGCTGTCGAGTCCTACCTGGATTTCCACGGCAATAAGTTCACACGCCGATTCGATGCCAACTCGTACATCACGCTGGTCAACGCCATGAACTCGCACGATGTGACTCGCGATCGCGGCACAATGAAGCAGGCGCTGAGCGCAATCAAGGCGAGAACACTGGTTGCGGGCATCGATTCCGACCGCCTGTTCCCAATCAGCGGCCAGGCTCAGATTGCCGAAAACCTCAGCTGCCCGATGGTCGGAGGCGGTCTTCAGACCATCCCATCGGAGTTCGGCCACGACGGGTTCCTGATTGAAAAGGACCTAGTTGGTCCGCTGCTTACGCAGCTGCTGGAGAACTAGTTCGGTCAGGCGCGTGTTGGTGAACACCAACAAAGCGATTGCCCCCAGATTTCGCGCACCCAGCACAGCGGTTGCGAACTGATCGCCAGATAGCAGTTGCCCGTAGAGCAGCGGATAGACCAGGCCGGTCAGAGCCAAAATCCCACCGAGCCACATCAACACAACCCGCCAGTTCTGGATGCGCAGGACGATGCCCAGCACCGCGGGAACAATCAACCACCCGTAATACTGCGGCGAACCTACTTTGTTGAAGACGATCATGTCAAGCACGCCGGTCAGCACAGTCCAAGTGAAAACTTCGTTTCTGAGAGGAGTGGTTTCGTGGGTGACGCCACGAAGTGCCAGCCAACCGAGGACCAGGGTGATCACCAATGCCAGGTAAAAAACCGGGCCCAAAAGATCGGCGATTACTTGGGTTAGCGGGCCTTTCACCTGAAAAGTTTGCAAATGCTGCGAGTAATAGATCCCAAAGCCTTGATTCTTAGCGATGGACCCCCACAACCAGGGAGTCACCCACGGAGACTCGATTTGGATTCCCCGCCCTGTCTGCTGGGTGACAAACGAGAACAAGTTTTGCAAGCCACCCATCAAGAGGCCCGCGATCGCAAAAATCAGCCCGGTTCCGATGCCCCAGATTGCTGCGGCTTTGCGTCGCCTTGCTTGGGTCAGCGCGGCAGCGAGCAACATGACTGGCCAAACTTTTATCCAGGTGACGACCGCAAACCAAACACTCGCATCGGTTTCTCGCTGCTGAATCCACAGGATTACACCCACAATTGCCAATGCCACTGAGATTGTGTCGAGACGAGAGATGGAAACGGGACCGAGAAGCAGCTGCGCAAAAAACCAGAACCAAACCGCCTGGACTTTGGCGGCGTCGTAATCGGTGCGCCAGAAAAGTAGGCAAGCGGCCACCGCAACATCGATTGCCGCCGCCATCAGCAGCCACGAAGTTTGATAATCCGCTATTGCCAGCCAGTGCGGCAGAAACATGAAGATAAGGTCTGGGAACGGGTAGACCCACGGTTGATTGATTCCCAGCAGCGAATGGCTCTGGAGCATCTGACCGACCCAGGGCAGATAGGCAAAGTTGATGTCGCCCATCGGGAATGCTGGGTTTTTCAGTCCGTACCAAGCAAGCCAGATGTGCCCGGCGGCGAAAACAGCCAGCACCAGCCAACGATTCATCAATCGACCCAGAAACCGCTCGATCATCGCGCAAACCGCCGTTTGATTGCCACCGGCACGGCGGCCGCCACTGCCGACGCTGTCACTGCACCTGCTTCAGCAGCGATATCGGCTGCGGCCGAGTGAAGTTCTACCGCTAGTCGAGCGATGTCGAGCCAGTTGACGGCCGCGACCTCGGGGTTTTGGGCAGCAATTCCGCCCAGCAAACCCGCCAAGACATCTCCGGTGCCAGCGGTAGCCAGCCAGGGTGAGTTTGGGCCAATCCTGACATTCTCGCCATTCGGGGCAACCACAAGGGTGGAAGAGCCCTTCAGCAACACTGTGTGGCCGGCCAGGTCAGCCGCGACGGTGGCAGCCTCGGCGGCAAACTCTGGATCATCAAGTTGCTCGGGATGCCAGACACGAATCGGGTTCAGGCGGTTCAGCAACCGGCAAAGTTCACCCTGGTGCGGCACCAAAATGTGATTGGCATCGGCAGCAAACTCGGTGGCACCAACCAAGTCCAGCGCTCCGGCGTCGATTACTGCAACCTGCGCCTTTGCCAGTACCGTCTTGACACTGGTGAGTTGGGCCTGCGCCGAGGCAGGTACCCCCGACCCGACCACCCAAGCTTGAGCCGGCGCACCGGGGGTCTCTGCAACCACAACTTCGGGGTGACTCAGCAGAACCAGTTCTGCCACTCGCCTGGGGCCGACATAACGAACAAAACCCGGGCTGGTCGCCTGCGCACCGGAAATGCCGAGTAGAGCGGCGCCAGGATATTCATCCGAACCGGTTACAAAGCCAACGGTCCCCCGAGTGTACTTATCGTCACTCGCGGTGGGGACTGGTAACAGCAATCCCAGCTCGTTGGCATCCATGCTTCCAAGTTAGGCTATTGATGTCCCGACGCGGGGGCGATTCGCCGGCCAAATGCCAGGAGCTGCAGATGTCGAAGTTGTTTACCCCCATCAAGATTCGGTCGCAAGAATTCCGAAACCGCGTCTGGATTGCCCCGATGTGCATGTATTCCTGCGACGACCGGGACGGCGTTGTTGCCGGTTTCCATGCTGCTCACCACACCAAATTTGCGCTAGGTGGGGCTGGGCTCATCATTGCCGAGGCGACCGGTGTTACTCCAGAAGGCCGCATCAGCCCGTGGTGCCCAGGAATCTGGAACCAGCAGCAGGTAATGGCGTGGAAGGTGGTCGTAGACCAGGTGCACGCCCTCGATGGCAAGATTGCCATCCAGTTGGCGCACGCTGGTCGCAAAGGCAGCACCAATCGCGGCTGGCCTGGCTACGAACCGGGTACCGTGTCTCTGGCGGATGGTGGTTGGCAGACCATTTCCAGCACCGATCAGGCCTTCACCGGCTACGAAGCCCCTCGACGCTTAGAGACGGAAGAGATTCCGAGCCTGGTGCAGAAATTTGCGGAAGCCGCAGCAAATGCAGTTGACGCAGGCTTCGACGCAGTCGAGATTCACGCAGCCCACGGCTATTTGCTTCACCAGTTCCTGTCTCCACTTAGCAACGATCGGGATGACCGCTACGGCGGTAACCTCGAGAACCGAGCCCGCTTCCTGATCGAGGTTGTGGCGGCAGTCAGGCACGTTGTCGGCGCACATTACCCAGTGCTGTTGCGCATCAGTGCAACCGATTGGCACCCAGATGGTTTCAGCCCAGAAGAGGCAGCGCAGGTTCTGAAGTGGGCCGGCGAAGCCGGGGCAGATTTATTGGATATCTCCAGCGGAGGCCTGGTAACGGGTGTCGAGATTCCGGTGGGTCCGGGATACCAGATTCCGCTAGCGGAATACATCGCGGAACACAATGGCGAGCCCGTCGCGGGTGTAGGCCTAATCACCACCGGCACTCAGGCAGAGAGTATTTTGCAAGAGGGTCAACTGTCGGTGATTCTTATTGGTCGAGCCGCTCTACGTGACCCATTCTGGCCAGCCCGGGCCGCTGCCGAACTGGGTGAGACTATGGCCTACTGGCCACCGCAGTACGTGCGCGGCTGGTTCCCAAACTAACGGCGGGTGGCGTCCTGAACCTCGCCGACCAACTCTTCCAAGATGTCCTCGAGGAAGATCACTCCCAGAACAGTTCCGTCATCGGCAACCGCCTTTGCTAGGTGCTGCCCTCCGCGGCGCATCGATGCCAACGCATCTTCCAGCTCGGTGCCGGTTGAAAGGTTGATCAGGCTGCGCACGCGCTTGGTCGGGAATGGGCTGTGGTACTCGTCGTCATCCAGATCCAGCACATCCTTGATATGCAGGTAGCCCTCTATCTCGCCATCCGCAAAGAGCGGGTAGCGGCTAAATCCGTGTTTCGCGACAGCGGCTTCGACTGCTGCCGGCGTCACCGAGATATCAAAAGAAATGAGTCGGTCGAAGCTGACGACAATGTCTTTGACTTGCTTCTCGGTGAACTCAAAAGTGTTGCTGATCGCGCCCGAGGTATCGCTCAAGACGCCCTCGCGGGTCGAATGCTCCACGATGTCTTCAACCTGATCCAAGGTGTACTCGGTGTGAGCCGAGTCACGCGGCACCACTCCAAATGCCCGCAAGAGGAGGTTCGCGACCGCATTCATGGTCCAGACGATTGGACGAAGCACCATGGCAAGGCCGTAAAGTGCAGGGACCAAAACCAGAGCAATGCGCTCCGGCACAGCAAACGTGATCTGCTTCGGGATCAACTCACCGAGGATCACGTGCAGCGAGGAAACCACGACCAATGCCACAACCAGAGTGACTATCTCGGTGGTTGCAGCCGGAAGACCCCAGGCCTCGAGCGGAACGCTGAGCAGGGTGTGAATAGAAGGCTCAGCAACCAACAGGATGGCAAGCGAAAATACCGTTACACCGATCTGGCTGGTTGCCAACATGATTGGAACACGTTCCATGGCCTTGATCGTGATCTTTGCCGGACCCGACCCCGCTTCTGCGCGCGGTTCGATTTGGGCGCGACGGGCCGAAATTAGGGCAAACTCAGCAGCTACGAAGAAGGCGTTACCCACCAGCATCAGCAGGAACCAAAGCAGACCTAACCAAGCCTCAGCCATTGCTCTCACCTGCCTGAGGTACTGCTTCCGGTGTGAAGCGAACGCGGTCTACGCGCCTGCCATCCATGCGATCCACTCGAAGCGCGCCGCCATCGATCTGCAACTCATCGCCAACCGCGGGGATCTTGCCCAGAGCCGACATCAGGTAACCGCCTACGGTTTCGTAAGCCCCGTGTTCGGGAATCTTGATCGCCAGTTCGCGTAGTTCATCGGGCCGCAGCATTCCGGGGAATATCACGCTGCCACCAACTCCGCGGCGAATACCCACGCGGTGGCGGTCATGTTCGTCGGCCAACTCGCCAACCAGTTCTTCAACCAGGTCCTCCAGAGTCGCAAGACCGGCCGTTCCGCCATACTCGTCAACCACGATTGCCAACTGCAGTCCCTTGGAACGAAGCAAACCCATTAGAGATTCCAGCGGCATCGTCTCGGGGACTCGTTCCGCCTCGACGGCGATTGCCGAAACCGGGACCTCCGCGCGCTTCTCGCGGGGCACAGCGGCAGCCTGTTTAACGTGTGCAACGCCGATGACGTCATCACTCGAGCCGTCGATCACGGGGAAGCGACTGTGACCGGTCTGATTGCAGAGTTCGATAACGCGAGCGACGGACTCGTCACGGTCAATGACGTGCATGCGTGGACGCGGGGTCATGATATCTGCAGCCATGAGCTGGTTGAGAGTCAGGGTCTTGGTGATTAGAGTCGCCGTTTGTTGATCCAGCGCACCGAGGCTGGCGGCACGGCGAACCAGCGATGCCAGTTCATCGGCGGTTCGACTGCTTGATAACTCTTCGCGTGGCTCAATTCCCAAGGCGCGCACCGAGGCATTACCGATGACCATCAAACCGGAAATCATCCAGTTGAATAGCCAGGTAAAGCCCAGCTGGAACGGAATCACAAACTTATTGACACCAATCGGGTTGGTGAGAGCCAGCTTTTTCGGGATCAGTTCACCAAAAAGCGATGAGAACAGAGTTGCCAGGACCATGGTCAAGACCGCCGCGGTTCCGCTGGCCGCGCCCTCGCTCAGACCGAGTGACATTAGGCCGGGACTTAGCAGCTCATCCAGGGCTGGTTCGGCAATGAAGCCGGTGAGCATTGTGGTGATAGTGATTCCCAGCTGGGCACCGGACAGGTGCCTGCGAGTTTCTTTGAGCGCTTTGATCGAGTTGGATAAGCCGCGCTCACCGCGATCACGCCTGGCCTCGAGCTCGTTACGTTCAAGGTTTACCAGGGAGAATTCCGAGGCTACAAAGAGCGCCGAACCAATTGTCAGGACGACACCAACTGCAAGCATGAGCCACTGTTGCATCAGCGGTGCCCGTCAGCCACTAAAAGGCGATAACTATGGTCGTCCATTTCACTCTCCAGCATAGCCCCGAACGCAGCCTGGCCGGCCAGAATCTCGGTGGCTTTGTGGCAAAAATAAGCCTGAGAACTTGGGGCTTAGCGGCAATCTCATCCCTATTCAGGAGTAGGCTTTAAGACGCTATTGAATGGACAATGCGGGATTTAGAGGTGAACTCTTGTCGACTGAAAACGGTCACGGGGAAAACGAATTCGGAGCCAACGAATGGCTCGTCGAAGAAATGTACGAGCAGTACAAAAAAGACCCAAACTCAGTTGACGCTTCCTGGGTAGCAACCCTGCAGCGATACGAGCAGCACCTGGCAAGTCGTGCAGCCGCTAGCTCTTCAGCAGCCACCCAGACTCCCCCAGTTGCCGCGGCGGCTGCTGTAGCCGCAGTCTCGACAGAGACCGGCGCATCCCCAGTTCTCGTAGCCAAGACCACCCGCGTTGAGGCCAAGTCGGCCCCAATCCCGGCTCAGGCTCCAGCCACCAGCAGCATCGCAGTGGTCGAGGGCGAAGCCGAAGACCAGGTCACCGTACTCAAGGGCATGCCAAAGGCGCTTGCAGCCAACATGGATGCCTCGCTTGCAGTTCCTACTGCCACCAGCGTTCGCACCATCCCAGCCAAGTTGATGATCGACAACCGCATCGTAATCAACAGCCACCTTGCCCGCACCCGCGGTGGCAAGATTTCCTTCACCCACATCATCGGATATGCGCTGGTTCGTGCCCTAAAGGAATTCCCAAGCCAGAACGTCTACTACGCCGAGGTCGACGGCAAGCCGGCCATGATTCAGCCAGCCCACATCAACCTGGGACTGGCGATTGACATTCCAAAGCCTGACGGCACCCGCGCACTGCTAGTGCCAAACATCAAGCGCGCTGAGCGTCTGAACTTCGCCGAGTACCTCAATGCTTACGAGGACATGGTCAAGCGCGCACGCAAGAACGAACTGACTGCGGGCGACTTCGCTGGCACCACCATCTCCCTGACCAACCCAGGCGGCATCGGCACTGTCCACTCGGTGCCACGTCTGATGCAGGGCGCCGGTTCCATCATCGGCGCCGGAGCGTTGGAGTACCCAGCAGAGTTCCAGGGCATGACCGAGTCCCAGGCCGCAAAACTTGGCATCAGCAAGACCATCACCCTAACCAGCACCTACGACCACCGAGTCATTCAGGGTGCCGGCAGCGGCGAGTTCCTGAAGAAGGTTCACGAGCTGCTGCTGGGCCAGCGCGGTTTCTACGACGAAATCTTCAGCGACCTGCGAATCCCTTACGAGCCAGTGCGCTGGACCAACGACTTCGAGAGCGACGAGAGCGACGACCGCAGCAAGGCTGCTCGAATTCAGAAGCTGATTGAGGCTTACCGTACCTCGGGTCACCTGATGGCCGACATCGACCCGCTGGAGTACAAGCAGCGCAGCCACGAGGACCTGGACATTCTGAACCACGGTCTGAGCCTTTGGGATCTGGACCGCAGCTACAAGACCGGAGGATTTGGCGGCAAGCCAAAGATGTTGTTCCGCGACATCTACAAGATTTTGCGTGATTCCTACTGCCGCACCGTTGGCGTGGAGTACATGCACATTCAGGACCCGGTTCAGCGCAAGTGGTTCCAGGACAAACTGGAGCACCCTTACACCAAGCCAAGCCACGACGAGCAGCTGCACATTCTGGAGAAGCTGAACGAGGCCGAGGCTTTCGAGACCTTCCTGCAGACCAAGTTTGTTGGCCAGAAGCGCTTCTCCCTAGAGGGTGGCGAATCGACCATTCCGTTCCTTGACGAACTGCTCCAGCAGGCCGCCAACACCGGTATGTCCGAAGTTGCCATTGGTATGGCTCACCGAGGCCGCCTCAACGTTCTAACTAACGTGGCTGGCAAGACCTTTGGTCAGGTATTCCGCGAGTTTGAAGGCAACTTCGACACCTCCACCGTTCAGGGTTCCGGTGACGTCAAGTACCACCTGGGCACCGAGGGTACCTTCACCAGCACCCAGGGCAACAACGTTGCCGTTTCGCTAGCCGCAAACCCAAGCCACCTCGAAGCAGTGAACCCGGTTCTTGAGGGAATCGTTCGTGCCAAGCTGGACCGCTTGGGTCAGAACGCCTACAAGGGCGAGTTTGCCGTGATGCCAGTTTTGGTGCACGGCGACGCAGCATTCGCGGGTCAGGGCGTGGTGCCAGAAACTCTCAACATGTGGAACCTCCGTGGTTACCGCACCGGCGGAACCGTGCACCTGGTTATCAATAACCAGGTTGGCTTCACCACTCCTCCATCGGAGAGCCGCTCCACTACCTACAGCACTGACATCGCCAAGGGCATTCAGGCTCCTATCTTCCACGTGAATGGGGATGACCCTGAGGCCGTGGTCCGAGTGGCACAGCTTGCCTTCGAGTTCCGACAGGAATTCAAGAAGGACGTCGTAGTCGACCTGGTTTGCTACCGCCGTCGCGGTCACAACGAGGGCGACGACCCATCGATGACCAACCCGCTGATGTACAACCTGATCGAGCAGAAGCGCTCGGTCCGCACCCTCTACATGGAGAGCCTGGTTGGCCGCGGTGACATCACTCAGGAAGAGTTTGACGCTGTAAACGCTCGCTTCCAGGCCAAGTTGGAGAACACCTTCAACGAGGTTCACGAGGCGATGAGCAAGCCAGCCGAGCTGCAGCCACGTCCGGCTGGAATCGGCACCACCGCCAGTGACCACCCAGTGGTCAGCCGTGCCACTGCGATTACCCAACAGGTTGTTGAACTTATCGGCGAGGCACACAACAACGTGCCTCCAGGCTTCAATGTTCACCCAAAACTGCAACAGCTTCTGGCGAAGCGCGTCGAAATGTCGCGCGACGGCGGAATCGACTGGGGTTATGGCGAGCTGCTCGCCCTCGGCTCGCTGCTACTTGAAGGCAAGCCAGTTCGTCTGGCCGGCCAGGACTCGCGTCGCGGCACCTTCGTCCAGCGTCACGCCGTATTCCACGACCGCATCAACGGCCAGGAGTGGATGCCGCTTCGCAACCTCTCGGAGGACCAGGCGAAGTTCTGGATCTACGACTCGCTCCTGAGCGAGTACGCCGCTATGGGCTTCGAGTACGGCTACTCGGTGGAGAACAAAGACGCTTTGGTCATGTGGGAAGCCCAGTTTGGCGACTTCGCCAATGGAGCCCAGACCATCATCGACGAGTTCATCAGCAGCGCTGAGCAAAAGTGGGGCCAGACCAGCGGCCTGGTGCTGCTGCTGCCTCACGGCTACGAGGGTCAGGGTCCTGACCACTCAAGCGCCCGTATCGAGCGTTACCTGCAGCTTTGCGCCCAGAACAACATGACCGTGGCACAGCCTTCCACTCCGGCATCGCACTTCCACCTGCTGCGTCAGCAGGCGTACATGGAGCACAAGCGACCTCTGGTTGTCTTTGCACCGAAGTCGATGCTGCGCCTTAAGGCAGCATCCAGCCCGGTCGAGGACTTCACGAACGGAACCTTCCGCCCGGTGATCACCGATGAGCAGGGACTAAACCCTGCCGAGGTGACCAAGGTGCTGTTCTGCTCGGGCAAGGTCTACTGGGATCTGCTGGCGGAGAGCCAGAAGCGCGGCCAGCGCAACACCGCAATCGTGCGTGTAGAGCAGCTGTACCCAACCCCGGTCGACGAGATCAAGGCCGCCTACGAGCAGTATCCGAATGCGGAACTGGTCTGGGTGCAGGACGAGCCGGCCAACCAGGGTCCTTGGACCTACATCGGCCTCTTCTTGCCGAAGTACATGGACGGCCAGGTCGCAAAGCTTGTGTCTCGCCCTGCATCGGCATCCCCCGCCGCCGGTAGCGCCAAGACCCACGCAGCTGAACAGGCCGACCTGATCGCTCGCGCGTTCGCCTAGACCGAAGGAAACCGGTGACCCGCAAAGATATTCGAATCGTCATTCTGGGCGACTCGACTATCAGCGCCACCGGTGACCCTCGCGGAATGGGTTGGGTCGGTCGCGTCACCGCCAAGACACCGAGCAACATCCCGAAGGTCGAGATCTATTCGCTTCCGGTTCCGGACGAGACCAGCGGTCGCCTAGCGGAGCGGTGGAAAGACGAGGTAAATCGTCGCTTCAGCCCGGATACCGACAATCGTCTGGTGATTGCACTAAACAATCTAGACCCGGCCAGCGGAATCAGCATCAGCCGCAGCCGACTAAACGTCGCGACAATTCTGGACGAGTGCAAACGTGCCAACATCGGCACTTTCCTGGTGGGCCCGCTACCAAGTCACAACCCAGAACTCAACCGCGACATCGAGCACCTAGCCAGCGGGTATGAGGATGTCGCGAGCCGTCGCGGCATTACGTTCGTTGACTGCTTCCGCCCGCTGGTGAACCACGAGGGCTGGAACAAGGAAATTGAAGCCTCGGATCACAATCTTCCGGGGCAAGTGGGATACGGACTCATCGCCTGGTTGGTGCTCAACCGCGGCTGGTATGAGTGGCTGGAGCTTGAGGCTCCTGAGGCCTAGACCTCGTAGCTGCCGTGGTTCTCTTCCAGAACCTCACGAATCTTGAACAGGATACGGTCGGCTAACTCCTGAGGCGGGGCCTCGGTGCAAGATCGCTGAATCACCTGATTGAACATGACTTCGAAGTCGTAGTCACTCTCGCAACTGTCGCAATTGGCAAGGTGCTCGGTGATGTCGGCCATCTCTTGGTCCGACAGTTCCTGCTGCAGGAACTCGTGCACGTGCTTCTTGGTTTCTTGGCAGTCGATTTCAGACATGGTTACTTATCCCCCTTGTCGGTCGATACGTCATAGCCCTCTTCACGGGCGTAGTCAGTGAGCGCTTCTCGCAGCGCCTTTTTTCCGCGATGCAAACGGGACATCACGGTTCCCACCGGAGTGCCCATGTTTGCGGCAATTTCGGCATAAGGCAAGCCCAGAACCACGGCCTGCAAAACTACTTCTTTGAACTCGGCTGGCAGTGCGTCGAGCGCCTTGACTATCGATTCGGCCGGCAGATTATCCAGCGCCTCCGCCTCCGCCGACTGACTGGAACGGATAGTCAGCGACTCTGCGCCACCGACCTGCCAGTCCTCTAACTCGTCAATCGAGCCACGCGACTTGTCGCGGTTGGACTTCTCCAAGTTGTTCAAGTTGGTGTTCTTCATAATGGTCAGCAGCCAAGCCTTCAGGTTGGTTCCCTGCTGAAACTGACCCCAGGATCGGAATGCCTTGATGTAGGTTTCCTGAACCAGATCTTGGGCATCTTCTTCGCTCTTGGCCAGGCGTCTGGCCATTCCAAGCAAAAGCGGCATGAGGACCAGCGTCTGCTCCTCAAACTCTCGCATTTGAGCGGGAGTGGCCATGCCTTTTCGTTCATTCATCGGTTGCGAGTCTACCGCCGGGGGCTTCTCGGTGAAGGATTCTGCAGCACGACTCATCGTCATACTCATGCGCGGACCTTTCATGCAACATAGTGCGTGGTAATTTTGAAACCAATGTCGCAAGCAAATCATTCCTCCCAGGCCGTGCAACCGTGGAAAGCACCGAGGGCGTCCCGCGCACTCGCTGCAACCGTGCCTCTGCCAGGCTCGAAGTCGCTCACTAACCGCGAGTTGGTGCTTTCGGCCTTGGCGGCCGAAGAGACTTTGCTGACCGCTCCCCTGCATTCTCGCGACAGCAAGCTAATGATTGAGGCACTGCAGGCGCTTGGCGTCAAAATCGAACAGAATGCAAACGGCGACCTACTGGTGTCCCCCAAGCCGCTCACCGGCCCTGCCGTGATCGACTGCGGTCTGGCGGGCACAGTCATGCGATTCGTGCCGCCACTGGCCGCGCTTGCCTCAGGCGAAGTTCGCTTTGATGGAGATGCGGCTGCCCGCCGCCGACCGATGCACACCACCATCGACAGTCTTCGCGCCTTGGGCGTCGAGGTTGATGACGCCGGCACCGGATCTTTGCCATTCACTTTGAAGTCGACCGGTTCGGTCCGGGGTGGCGAACTCACTATCGACGCCTCGGCCTCCAGCCAGTTCGTATCTGGCCTGCTTTTGAGTGCGGCCCGTTTCGACGAGGGCATCACTCTTCGACACGAAGGCGACCACCTTCCCAGTCTTCCTCACATCGAAATGACGCTGGATACTCTATCCAAGCGCGGCGTTCGGGTGTCAAACCCGGAGCCGACCGTCTGGCGCGTAGAGCCTGGGCCAATCGCCGGCGGCGTGGTTGCCATCGAACCTGACCTCTCGAACGCCGGTCCCTTCCTGGCCGCCGCAATGGTGGCGGGTGGATCGGTGACCATTCCAGGCTGGCCTGATGTAACCACACAGGTGGGTGACGAGTTTGACGGCATTCTCCAGCAGATGGGTGCCAAGATAGTTCGCGATGACCGCGGCCTCACCATCACCGGTGACGGGAAAATTAAGGGCATCGAAATCGATCTT
>JBEGRP010000004.1:0-18349 GCA_041180345.1 Actinomycetota bacterium
GGCAAGATCGACCAGCGTCGTTTCGGTGGCCACACCCGCGACCACGGTAAGGCTCCAGTTCGTCGTGCCTGCTACGCAGCCGACCGAACCGGCCACATGATCCTTCAGACCCTGTACCAAAACTGCGTCAAGCTGGGCATCGAGTTCTACAACGAGTTCTACGTGCTGGACCTGGTCATGACCAAGGTCGACGGCAAGGAGCGCCCATCGGCCGTGGTGGCCTACGACCTAGCCACCGGTGAACTGCACGTCTTCCAGGCCAAGAGCATCGTCTTCGCCACCGGCGGTTTCGGCAAGATCTTCAAGACCACTTCCAACGCTCACACCCTCACCGGTGACGGCGTCGGCATCATCTACCGCAAGGGCCTGCCACTGGAGGACATGGAGTTCTACCAGTTCCACCCAACCGGTCTGGCCGGCCTTGGCATCCTGCTCTCGGAGGCAGCCCGAGGCGAGGGTGGAATCCTTCGCAACGCATCGGGTGAGCGTTTCATGGAGCGCTACGCTCCGACCATCAAGGACCTCGCTCCGCGTGACATGGTGGCCCGTGCGATGGCTAACGAGGTTCGCGAGGGTCGCGGTGCCGGTCCACACAAGGACTACGTTCTGCTTGACCTGACCCACCTGCCACCAGAGGTCATCGACGCCAAGCTGCCGGACATCACCGAGTTTGCCCGCACCTACCTTGGTGTAGAGCCTTACACCGAGCCGGTACCGGTATTCCCAACCGCGCACTACGCGATGGGTGGAATCCCGACCAACATCAAGGCCGAGGTACTGAGCGACAACGACACCGTGGTTCCTGGCCTCTACGCGGCCGGCGAGTGCGCCTGTGTCTCGGTGCACGGTGCGAACCGTTTGGGAACCAACTCGCTGCTGGACATCAACGTGTTCGGTAAGCGCGCCGGAATCTACGCGGTGGAGTACAGCAAGACCGCAGACTTCGTGCCAGTGCCGAAGGACGCCATCGACGGCGTCGTGAAGCTGCTGCAAGACGTTCGCAACAGCAAGGGCACCGAGAAGGTCGCCGTGCTGCGCAAGGAACTGCAGGACACCATGGACAAGAACGCCCAGGTTTACCGAACCGAGGAATCGCTCAAGGAGTCTCTGGCCAAGATCGCCGAGCTGCGTGAGCGTTACCAGCACATCAGCATCCAGGACCAGGGTCAGCGCTTCAACACCGACCTGCTGGAAGCAGTAGAGATGGGCTTCCTGCTGGACCTGGCCGAGGTTCTGGCCTACACCGCACTTGAGCGTCGCGAGAGCCGCGGCGGTCACTTCCGCGAGGACTACCCAGAGCGCGATGACAAGAAGTTCATGGTGCACTCGATGGCTTACAAGAACGGCGACAAGATCAAGCTGGGCTGGAAGCCTGTCACCATCACCAACTACCAGCCGATGGAGCGTAAGTACTAATGACTGCCGCAACTACCACCAGCGCACCGTCGAACGCAATCGGCGAGGTTCCATCGTTCAACGTCACCCTGATGGTGCGTCGTTACAACCCAGAGGTTGACGCCGAGCCAAAGTGGGAAGACTTTGACCTGACCATGTACGGCACCGACCGCGTGCTGGACGCCCTACACAAGATCAAGTGGGAGCACGACGGTTCGCTTTCGTTCCGCCGCTCCTGTGCCCACGGTGTCTGTGGTTCGGACGCCATGCGCATCAATGGTCGCAACCGCCTGGCCTGCAAGACCCTGCTGAAGGACCTGGATCTTTCGCAGCCGATCTACGTCGAGCCAATCAAGGGTCTGGAGGTCGAGAAGGACCTGATCGTAGACATGAACCCGTTCTACCAGGCCTACCGCGACATCAAGCCGTTCCTAATCGCCAGCGACAACCCAGAGCGCGAGCGTCTGCAGAGCGCCGAGAACCGCGAGCGTTTCGACGACACCACCAAGTGCATCCTGTGTGCCGCTTGCACCACCAGCTGCCCAGTGTTCTGGACCGATGGTCAGTACTTCGGCCCAGCTGCGATCGTGAATGCCCACCGCTTCATTTTCGACAGCCGCGACGAGGGTGCCGAGGTCCGTCTGGACATCCTGAACGACAAGGAAGGTGTCTGGCGCTGCCGCACCACCTTCAACTGTTCCGAGGCCTGTCCGCGTGGCATCCAGGTGACCAAGGCAATCGCCGAGGTAAAGAACGCCATCCTGCGTGGTCGCGTCTAACCAGCTGCGCAAACCAGCCAAATAAAAAGGCCGGCCTTCGGGCCGGCTTTTTTCTTGCTCACTTGCGGGTTGCTAATACGCTAACGCGGTTGCCAGCGGCGGAATCAGCGCCGGTGATGCGCTCAGACTGTTGACGCCCATGCGAATGAAGATCTTGGCGCTGGCCGGGTCGGCAGCGGCCTCGCCACAGATCGAGACGTGCTTGCCAGCCTTCTTGCACTCCTGAATCACGCCGTCGATGATGGTCAAAACTTTGTTATTTCGAGTCTCACTCATCGCCAGGTTGGAAGAGTAACGGCTGCGATTCAGCACGTACTGGGTGAGGTCGTTGGTTCCGATAGAGAGGAAGTCGGTGAACTTCAGCAGCTTGCGGATGCGGCGAGGCTTGGCGATCTCGGGAACCTCGATCATCAGGCCCACCTTCTTCAGCCCGTATGACTTGGCTAGCTCCACGAAGAACTTGCCTTCCTTGACGTTGAGCACCATCGGCGCCATCACCCAGAGGTCGGTACCCGGGTAGTACTCGGAAGCCGTGGCCAGTGCCTGAAGCTGGGTCTCAAGCACCGAGCGATTGGCCAGGAGTACCTGAAGTCCGCGGTTGCGGTAGCGACCGGTGCCGGCGCCACTGAGGAAGCTCAGTGGCTTATCGATGTCGATGTCCAGCACGCGTACGATGACTCGCGAACCCTGGAAACCGGCCAGCAGCTTGGTGTATTCAAACACCTGCTCCTCGCGAGTAGGCGGACGCTTGTGACCAAGGAACAGCAACTCGGTGCGGAATAGACCGACGCCCTGAGCGCCGGCCTTGATTGCGGTTGGAATCTCGAAACTGGAACCCAGGTTGGCCATGAGTCGCACCGGCAACTCCTCCGGGCTGGGCAGCGCCTCCATCAGAGTCGTGGTTGGGAATGCCGCGGACTGGTACTGGCGCAGTTCCTCTTCGTCCGGCCCCACGAAGACCTGACCGCTGGTGGCATCCACCAGAATCTCTTCGCCGGGCTCGATAGCAGTGCTGCCCAGAACGCCCATAACGGTCGGCAGGTTTGCTCCGCGAGTGATGATCGCGCTGTGGCTGGTGACCGATCCCTTCTCGGTGATCACGGCGACAGCCTTGGTCTTGCGAAGCTCAGCGGCCAGGATCGGAGATAGCTCGGTGGTGATCAAAACGAAGGGGGTGTCCGGGAAGCTCTCGTCGCCGCTTCGGCCCACCAGGCGGTCGACCACCTTGTTGGCCAGGTCCTGAAGATCGGAACTGCGCTCGGCGAAGTAGCCACCCAGGCGCTCCAGCTTGCGGGCGAAACCGTTGAAGGCTCCTCGAACCGCGCGCTCGGCACCGGATCCGGAGTTGATGAAGTCTTTGATTGATTCGTGCAGTGCCGGGTCACGCAGCATCGCGGCGAGCGCCAACATGACATCCCCACCGTTGGCCTGTCCCCCGGTGTCAGGGTCCTTGGACTGGGCTTCCAGTTGCATCGCCAGCGAGTCGATGGCGGCCTCGACCGCATCAAGGCCAAGCAGTTCGGGATTAGTGGCTCCATCCCCCGCTGAATCGGGGTTGCCGAGCAGGAACGCCGGTGCTTTGGCGATGCCGGAGCCTACGCCCGCTCCAACCAGTAACTGCTTTGCCACATCTGAAGTTTACGGAAGTTTAAACTGGTCTCATGGCTAACTCACCGCTCAAAGTTGTAACGCTTAATGTCAACGGCGTTCGCGCTGCTTTCCGCAAGGGAATGGCCGACTGGATCCGTGAAGCCAAGCCGGATATCCTCTGCCTTCAGGAGGTCCGCGCAAGCGATGCGGACCTGGACGAACTCTTCGCCACCGTCACCGATGCCAGCCCATCCGGAGCCTGGCACATCCTGCATGACATTGCCAGCGCAAAGGGCCGCGCGGGCGTTGCAGTGATCAGCGCTCAGCCAGCGGTTGCCCACAGCACCGTGCTTGGACCGGATGACTTCGACAGCGCCGGACGCTGGCTGGAGGCCGAGTTTGAGCTGACCGGCGAGAACGCCGGCGAGCGCCTGACCGTGGTCAGCACCTACGTTCACTCGGGCGAGGTGGATACCCCCAAGCAGGTCGAGAAATACAAGTTCTTGGAGGCCATGACCGAGCGCATGGCGGCCCTCATCGCCACCCGCGCCTACGTTGTGGTGCTTGGCGATCTGAATGTGGGCCACACCGAGTTGGACATCAAAAACTGGAAGGGCAACCTCAAAAACGCGGGCTTCCTGCCCGAGGAACGCGCCTATTTCGATGGCTTCATGAAGCAGCAGGGCTGGCGCGATTTGGGTCGCGATGCCCACCCGGACCAGGCCGGCCCTTACACCTGGTGGAGCTTCCGCGGACAGGCCTTTGACACCGATGCCGGTTGGCGGATCGACTACCAGCTGGCAACTCCGAAGTTGGCCGCGGTCGCAAGCAACTACGCGGTGCACCGAGCTGCCAGCTATGACACCCGCTTCACCGACCACTCCCCGGTCTCGGTGGAATACGCTTTATAAATAATCAATCGGGTGACCGCTCACCCGCGCAAGGACTCTGAACGAATGAACGCAAAGGCCCCGGTCTACACCGCCGCCAATGGCAAGCCAAACCTGCTCTCCGGCATGCAGCCTTCCGCCGGCTCGCTGCACCTGGGTAACTACCTGGGCGCACTGGTCAACTGGACCAAGATGCAGGACGACTACAACGCCTACTACTGCGTGGTAGACCTGCACGCCATCACCGTTCCGCAGGACCCAGCCGAGCTTCGTGCCAACACCCGTCGCACCGCCGCCCAGTATCTAGCGGCCGGCATCGACCACAACAAGAGCGCACTCTTCATCCAGAGCCACGTTCCAGCGCACGCCCAGCTGGCCTGGGTGCTGAACACCATCACCGGCATGGGTGAGGCCGGCCGCATGACTCAGTTCAAGGACAAGACTCAGAAGAATGGCCAGGACAGCGCCTCGGTGGGTCTGTTTACCTACCCGATTTTGCAGGCTGCGGACATCCTGCTTTACCAGCCAAAGGCTGTTCCGGTGGGAGAGGACCAGCGCCAGCACCTGGAGTTGACCCGCGACCTGGCGATGCGCTTCAACAGCCGATTCGGCGACACTTTTGTGATTCCGGAGGCTCACATCCTGAAGGAAACCGCCAAGATTTACGACCTGCAGAACCCTGAGGCAAAGATGTCGAAGAGTGCCGCAGACCCCAAGGGCCTCATCAACCTGATGGATGACGACAACGTCATCACCAAGAAGGTCAAGAGTGCCGTCACCGACACCGAGGGTTCGATTCGCTTCGACCGCGAGACGAAGCCTGGAGTCAGCAACCTGCTGGGAATCTTCAGTCTGATCACCGGCGAGACCATTCCCGCACTGGAGCAGCGCTTTGAAGGTCAGGGTTACGGCGCACTCAAGGGCGAGCTGGCGGATGCACTGGTGGCGCACATCGCACCGATCCGCGACCGTGCCACCGAGCTGCTGACCGACCCGGCTGAGCTGGATCGCCTACTGGCCGAGGGTGCCGCTCGCGCCAACGTCCTCGCAGAAGAAACCCTCGCCAAGGTTTATGACCGGATTGGGTTCGTTACGGCTCGTCCGTAACGAACGATGGGCACTGTGTGGAGGCTCGTCCGTAACTAGAAGTTGATGTACAGGGTGACCGAAACTGTGTCCCCCAGCTGCAGCTTCTCCGGCAGCCTCACCGCGTTCTTCACCGGCACCAGATAGCCGCCGTCGCGCGGGAAAAGCGAAGTCGTGAACTCGGTGCGGCCGATAACCCCGCGAACCGGAATCACTCCCCAACCGTAGGAGACCTGACGCGCGGTTTCGCGAATCATCTCGCTCTCCTCGGGTGGAACCGGCACGTAATAGAACGGCGCGGGCCCGCGCCACTCGATCATTTCGTTCTCGAACTCCAGCTCCATCGCTAGCCTTCCAGCAACGCCTTCGCGGTCACCGAGTCGGTGACGAGCACGTTGATCCAACCACCCACGGCCGCGGCACGAATCGCCTCTACCTTGCGAACTCCCCCGGCGAAACCGATGCGTCTCGGTATTGCCCTAAGCCCCTCAGCCGAAATGCCGATGGTTCGTTCTTCCAGCGAGGTGTCCACCGAGGCTCCTGATGCGTCATAGAAATGTAGGCAGACGTCGCCCACCGCTCCCAGGCTGGCCAGCCGTTCCTGCTCCTCGGTGGTGACGATGTTGCCGGATTGAGCCAAGAGCTGAGATGGCTGAACCGCTCCGATGCCCAGCAGCGCCACCTGAAGGGTGGGCCAGGACTCAACTACCTGAGCGATGTATTGGTCCTGCAGCAAACCATCGCGGACCTCGCGGCTGGCCACGACTCCCGGGGCACCCAAGAACCTGGCCTGAGCCCCGGTCAAGCGAGCCAGGTAATCGGTGAGTCGGGTGGCCTGAAGTTGCGCCACCGGGTTACCCACACCGCCCTGAAGCTGAATGATTTCGGAGGCCTTCGCGGTGTTGGTCGCCATCGCATCCACCACGGCTAGCAGGGTCGATGACCAGCTGGAGATTCCCACCGACTCGTTGGTGGTGAGAGTTGCTTGGAGGTAGTTGGCACCGGCCGCACCGATGGCAGAAAGACCGGCATAGTCGGCATCGATTCCGGCTGCGACCGAGTCTGGATCCACGTGAGCAACTACCACGTCACGTAGCCCAAAACGGTCGCGAATAGCGTCCTCGAGGTCGCTGTGCACGCCATCCGGGCTCACCACTTGGATTCGCACAATGCCCAACTCCTGACCGAGGGTGAGGAGGCGGGAAACCCTGGACTGCGACAGGCTCAAGCGGGAAGCAATCTCCGGCTGACGAATGCCTTGATCGTAGTAAAGCCGCGCGACTTTGGTCAGCAACGCCAGCTCGGCGGCTGAATAGGTATTCGCGGTTTGCACCTCTAAAGACTACCGCTGCGGTTGTTACCGACCAAAGAGCGCGTCACGCGCGATGCGGTTTGCAGTCACCGCGTCATGACGAGCCTGGGCCTCCTGCAACTTGGCGAAGTCCATGCGGTTCAAGCCGGCATCAACCATCTTCAGAAACTCGATAGCCATCTTGGCCGCCTCGACGTGGTTCTCGCGGAATGGGAACTGGTCCAGCTGCCAGACGCCTTCCCAGTTGTTCTTGCGCAGAACGTAGAAGAACTCGAAAAGCTCCATCGGGTGAACGGTACCGGCGATCATGTCGTCGTCCCAGCCGCGGAAGTTGTCGTTTACGTCCATGCCGAAGAGTCGACCGTAGTCGATTGCAAGCTGGGCGCTATCTGCGGCCGACTCGCCACCGAAGAGCGCGTGGCCGAAGTCAAGCAGGATGCCAACGTTTGGCAGACCAATCTTCTCGATGCCAAGCAGGGTGCGCGAAACCGATTCGAAGGCCATCTTCACGCGTGGTTCGCGCGGCTTGTACTCGATGACAAACTTGACGTCCGGGTTCTCCGCGGCCAGCTGACCAACACCCTCGTATGCCAACTTCCAGTGGTTGTGGTGGTCAACCTGGAATGGGTAGTCCCAGCCGTCCTGACCAGGCCAGAGCTTGACGTAGTTAGCACCGAAGTCCTTGACCACACCGACGGCCTGGGTTACCAGGTCGTGAGCCTCGCGGCGGATTCCGGCGTCCGGGTTGGTGAAGGCACCTTTGCCAAACTTGCGGGTGTAAATCTCTGGGGTGATACCGATCACACCGAGCTTGTTCTGCGCCAGGCGAGCCTTGATTTGTTCGTGGCTGTATTGCGGGCTGCTGAACGGCCAGGTCAAGTCGACCACCGAGAGATCGCCCACGGCGCCAGCCATGTCGATGGCATCCAGCAGATCGATTGCCGGACCGTAACCGTCGGTCGCGTAGCGGTCGATGTAGTTGGCAAAGTGCCAGATACCGGCACCGAACTTGATGTCACTCATTGTTGCTCCCTTGCGATCTTTCTTGTGATTCGTTATTTCCTGCGAGCGCGCTTCACTGCCGCGTCCCAGTGGTTCTTTCGTTCGGCTGCTCTGGCCGCCGAAACCTTAGGCTGATAGCGCTTTGCCTCACCGAGTGAAAATTCCTGACCGGATTCGATCGAATTGCTAGCGAACAGCGCCGCTCCGGCCGCTGAAAGCTCGGCGATTGGGCTCACCCAAATCTCACGCTGACTTGCGTCAGCCATCAACTGCATCAGCCAGGCGTTGCTGGTGGGTCCGCCGTCAACGCTGATTGCGGCTAGCCGATTTACGCTGGCCGATTCGACCGCCAGCAGCACGTCTTCAATCTGCAAACAGATTGCCTCGAATGCGGCTACCGCAAGGTCACCCCTATCAGTGTCCAGAGTCATGCCATCCAGTAACCCCTGGGCTTCAAGATCCCACCAGGGAGCACCCAGACCACCGAAGGCCGGAACCAGGTTCAGCTGACCCGAACTAAGGCCATCGGCCTGCGCCTGCTGCGCCAGTTCCGCGAGTTCACCCGCGGTCTGATTCAGAAACTGCCCCAACCACACCACGGTGGCACCCGAGGACAGAATGTTGCCTTCAACCCCGGTGACCAAACCAGAGTCGCCAGCCCAGGCGACGGTTGTCACCAGTCCAGAATCTTCCGACGCGGCGGTCTCGGTGAGCGCCATCACCGAGGAACCGGTGCCAAAGGTGGCCTTGACCTTGGCCGGGCTTACCGCCTGGTGGGCGTACAACGCTGCGTGCGAGTCGGCCAGCACCGCGAGAATCTCGCTGCCTTGAAGCGGGCCGTTGTGGGTTATCTCAACTCGGTGATTGCTTGGTACCACCTGCGGCAGAGCCAGCAGTGGGATGTCGAAAAGTTCCAAGAGTGGCTTCGACCACTGACCGGTAGTTACGTCCAGCAGCTGCGTGCGGCTGGCATTACCTGCCTCGATGACGTGCTCGGTGCCAAGCCGGTAAACCAGCCAGGCGTCCACGGTTCCCAACGCCACCTGACCCGAATTCGCTAGCGCGCGATCCGGGTCGATCTGGTCCAAAATCCAGGCAAACTTTAGGGCAGAAAACATCGGGTCAAGCGGGAGTCCGCTGATCTGGCGAACCATTTTCTTGTCATTCACCGAGTATTGCGCCGCGCGCTCTGAAGTGCGGCGGTCCTGCCATCCGAGCATCGCCGATAGCGGTTTACCGGTCTGCGGATCCCACGCCAACGCCGATTCGCGCTGGTTGCTGATTGCAACTCCGGCCAACTGAATCTCAGGTACAGCCGAACCAAGCAACTGATTGGCGACCGCTAATACGCTTTGGAATATTTCCTCGGGGTCCTGCTGAACCCAGCCAGAATGCGGTGATTCCAGGCCGACCGGCACACTGGCCACACCCAGAACAGTCCCGTCCAGACCAAACAGCACACCCTTGGTGGAGGAAGTGCCTTGGTCTAGAGCGAGAATGCCCCGTTGGCTAGTCACGTGCCAGTACCTCCAGTGCGCTTTGGGCGATGCCCTCAGCGGTCAACCCGAAGTACTCAAGGAGCCCTTCGGTGCTGTTGGTTGGCGCCCATGCCGTTACACCCAGAATAGCCATTGGCTTGCGGGCGGCGGACGGGAATTGAGCTATGGCGCTAGCCACCCCGGCACCAAGTCCACCGGCGACATTCGCCTCCTCCGCGGTGACAATGGCGCGCGAGACGGTTGCAGCCGCCTGCAGCGCGGCAAGGTCCAGCGGTGCGATAAACCCTGCGTTCAAGACCGCGGCGGAGACACCCTTGGCCTTGAGGATTTCAACCGCACCGAGTGCTCGCGAAACCTGAGTTCCGGTGGCGACAATCGTCACGTCCACCGAAGAAATCGCCGATTCTTGCCCGACACCGGTCAGGTTGTTCCACTTGCCCAGCTGCCAATCGGTGGCCGAAGTGGTTACGTTTGGCACCTTGTGCCGGCCAACGCGCAGATACATCGGGCGCTTGGCTTCGGCCGCCCAACGCACGGCCTTGCGAGTCTGCGGATCGTCAACCGGAACCACAACATCCAAACCCGGAAGCGTTCGCATCCAAGAGAAGTCCTCCACCGAGTGGTGGGTCGGACCCAGTTCGCCGTAAGCCATGCCTGGGCTCATGCCACATAGGATCACCGGCAGGTTCGAGTAGGCAACATCCGCTTTTACCTGCTCGGTGGCGCGACCGGTGAGGAATGGTCCCGCCGCACAGACGAACGGAATGAGGCCGGCATTTGCCAGACCTGCTCCGACGCCCACCATGTTCTGTTCGGCGATGCCGACGTTGACCAGGCGGTCAGGGAAGAGTTCACGAAACTTGGTCAGGTTGCTTGACCCCACCGAGTCGTTGACCACAGCGACGATTCGCTCGTCGGTAGTCGCCAGTTCGATTAGGGTCTCGGCGAAGGCCACGCGATTGTCAAAAACCTCGAGGGCGGTTCCACCGATTTCGTATGAGGTTGCGGTCGGTGCGCTCACTTCAGTTCCTCCAATGCCAGGGCTACCTGCTCCGCGTTTGGCACCTTGTGGTGCCATTCCACGCGGTCCTCGATAAACGAGACACCCTTGCCCTTGATGCTGTTCATGATGATGCCTACCGGCTTCCCGGTGGTGGATGGCTGGAGTGCATCCCAGAGCTGTCCGAAATCGTGGGCGTCGATTTCTCGGACCTCTAGGCCGAAGGAAGCCAGTTTCTGGTCCAGCGGATCCAGCGCGTTGGTTTCCTCGGTGCGGGCACCCTGCTGGAGCCGGTTGCGATCGACGATTGCGGTGAGGTTTTCCAGTTGATAGTGACCGGCACTCATCAGCGCCTCCCAGTTGGAACCCTCCTGCATCTCGCCATCGCCCATGATCACGAAAGTGCGGGCACCGGTTCCGGTTAGACGGGCACCGAGCGCGGTTCCCACTGCGACCGGAAGGCCGTGACCGAGTGGCCCGGTGTTGGTCTCGACGCCAGGAACCTTGTTGCGGTTGGGGTGACCGTTTAGTGGTGAAAACGGCTGCATAAAAGTGCTCAGCTCGGCCTCATCGAAGTAACCGCAGCTGGCCAGCGTGCTGTAGAGAGCTGCCGCACAGTGACCCTTGCTAAGGATGAACCGGTCGCGATCGGCCCTGCCGGGATTTGCCGGGTCGTGCCGCAGCACCCCGAAGTAGATGGTGGTGAGCATGTCGATCACCGAGAGGTCGCCGCCGATGTGGCCCTGACCCGCAGCATCGATGGTGCGGACGATTGCTCGTCTGGCCCAACGCGCCTGCTCGGTCAGAAGGTCGGCACGCTCGGCAGCCGAAGCCGACTGAATCTTGGCGCGCTTTTCGGCCCAGCTTTCCACCGCCTGAGGATGGGTACGGAGCTTGGTCTCGGTCATTCTTGAATACCTATTCAGTAGCGAATGTCTATTTACTCCGAATCTAGTCTGGAATGCTTTGGCGTGTCAAGCGGTTCTGTGAAACGATTGATTTGCAACACAAGTTCTTCGGGGTCAGTGAAAATCTGAGCCGGCGGTTACAGTCCGCGACCCGGCGAGTGGCAACACTCAAAGGTTGATCTGGTGGAATTCCAGAACCGACGGTTAAAGTCCGGATGGGAGAAGAACCGGTGGTTGTCGTTTGCGCTCGCCTCCGGCGGGCTATTTCGGCTTCCGCTCGGCATTTTGCCTCCCCCGATGTGCTTGTCGCAGGACCAACTGGTCCAGACGACTTAAGGAACCGGGATGACCGCAGACCACCGCTTCGACGCCGCCATGACGCGCGCGCTCGAGCTTGCTCTGCGCGGCCCGGCTCAGGGCGTAAACCCGCAGGTTGGTGCCGTAATCCTGGACCGAGACCTCAACATCATCGCCGAGGGTTGGCACGAGGGCAGCGGGACTCCGCACGCCGAGGTAGTTGCACTCGCGCAACTGGCACTCATCCCCGACGACTGCACCGCCGTGGTAACCCTGGAGCCCTGCAACCACACCGGTAAGACCGGGCCATGCGCCCAGGCCCTGATCGCAGCCGGCATCTCCCGCGTGGTCTATGCCTCTTCGGACGCGGGCGACGCCTCGGCCGGTGGCGCGCAAACCCTGCGTGATGCCGGAGTCGAGGTAATCGGTGGCGTGCTCAAAGAGCATGCCGACCACCAGAACCGAGTCTGGCTGACCGCCACCAAGCAGGGTCGCCCTTTCGTGACCTTGAAGTGGGCCAGCAGTCTGGACGGTAGAGCCGCAGCCACCGATGGCACCAGCCAGTGGATCAGTGGTCCTGCCAGCCGCAACGACTCGCACGAACGACGCAGCCAGGTGGATGCAATCCTGGTTGGCACCGGCACTGTATTGGCCGACAACCCAACCCTCACCGCTCGACGCCCGGACGGCAGCCTCTACCCAAACCAGCCGTTGCGCGTGGTGCTGGGTGACCGAGAAATTCCTGTCGGCTCAAACATCCTGAACGACCAGGCCCCTACGCTGCACCTGCAGACCCGAGACCTCAATCAGGCGATGCTCCAGCTGCACGACCGCGGCATCAAGCACGTCTGGGTCGAGGGTGGCCCACAGGTGGCAAGCCGATTCGTGGCTGCCGGTCTGGTGAACGAGTACGTGATTTACCTGGCACCGATGTTGCTGGGCGGCGCCCGCACCGCACTGGATGACCTAGGGGTAGCCAGCATGCCTCAGGCCAAGCACCTGACCATCCTAGAAACCAAGACTTTGGGCAATGACCTGCTGGTGGTTGCCGCCCCTCAGACTCCCAAGACAACCGAGTCCACCGATACCGAAACGAACGGAGCAAACTGATGTTCACCGGAATCATCGAAGAACTTGGCCGCGTAGCCGCCATCGAACAGCAACAGGACGCTGTCCGCATCACCATCGAAGGCCCACTGGTTTCCAGCGACCTGCACCGAGGTGACAGCATCGCGGTCTGCGGAACCTGCCTTACCGCCGTTGAGTTTGACCAGAACGGCTTCACCGCCGACGTCATGCAAGAGACGCTGAACCGCACCAGCCTGAGCAGCCTGAAAGTGGGCGACCCGGTAAACCTGGAGCGCGCCATGACCGCCGCAACCCGCTTTGGCGGTCACGTGGTTCAGGGTCACGTAGATGGCGTGGGCTCAATCATCAGCCGCGAACCGAGCGAGAACTGGGAGTGGGTGCGCGTTCGCGTTCCTGCAGACATCATGAAGTACGTGGTGCTCAAGGGCAGCATCACCATCGACGGTGTCAGCCTGACCGTGAACGAAGTCGGCGAAGATTTCGTTGGCCTGAGCCTGATCCCGGAGACCCTACGCCTGACCACCCTGGGCAGCAAGCAGCCCGGCGACCTGGTCAACCTGGAGGCCGACGTCATGGCCAAACACATCGAAAGACTTCTGGAGGCACGTTTTGCCGCCAGCAACAAGGGAAACTAATGACTGAAAAGATCGAACTCTCCACCATCGCTGAGGCGGTAGCCGCGCTGCGCGAGGGTAAGCCGGTGCTGGTCGCCGACAACGAGGACCGCGAAAACGAGGGTGACGCCATCCTGGCCGCAGAACTTGCCACCCCAGAGTGGATCAGCTGGATTGTGAGCAACACCACCGGATTTCTGTGCGTTCCGATGGAAGATTCCCGCGCGAACGCCTTAGATTTGCCTTTGATGTGGCGAAACAACAAAGACCCCCACATGACCAACTACACCATTACCGTGGATGCGACCAATCGCATTTCCACCGGGGTGAGCGCCGAGGACCGCGCCAACACCGCGCGAGTTTTGGCCGACCCAGCCAGCACTCCAGAGTCGTTCATTCGTCCGGGTCACATGCTGCCGCTGCGCGCCAAGCCGGGTGGAATCATGGAGCGCGATGGTCACACCGAGGCGGCTGTGGACCTGCTAAAGCTGGCCGATTTGACCCCAGTTGGAGTCATCGGTGAGATGGTCAGAAAATCCGATGGAAGCATGATGCGACTTCCGGAGTTATTAGAGGTAGGCAAACGAGAGGGTCTACCTGTGATCACCATCGAGCAAATGAAGCAGTACATCCTGGACGAGAACCCAGTTCAGCTCCAGCAGCACGAAGAACCACAGAACCGCGTGGTGTGCGAGGCAGAGGCAAACGTGCCAACCAGTCACGGCCCACTGCGCATGCGCGGCTACTACGACCGCGCCACCGGTGCCGACCACGTTGCCCTGATTGCTGGCACTCCAACCGGTGAAAACGTCCTGGTACGCGTGCACTCGGAGTGCATCACCGGCGAGGCCTTTGGATCGTTGAAGTGTGAGTGCGGTCCTCAGCTGGACTTCGCACTGGACGCGATCAGCAACGACCCACTCGGTGGCATTGTGCTTTACCTGCGCGGTCAGGAGGGTCGCGGAATCGGCCTGCTGAACAAGCTGAAGGCATACTCGCTGCAGGAGCAGGGCATGGACACCGTTGACGCAAACTTGGCACTGGGCTTTCCTAGCGAAAACCGCGAATACGGTGCCGCCGTGGCCATGCTGCAAGACTTGGGCGTCAAGAGCGTCCGACTGATGACCAACAACCCGGAGAAGGCTCGCTACCTGGACGGTGCCGGAATCGATGTGAACGAATACGTTCCAGTTCTGGTGGGCATCGGTGAATCCAACAGCGAATATCTCAAAGTAAAGCGTGACCGCATGGGTCACACCATCCCCGAAGGAACCATTTAATGAGCGGTGCTGGCGCCCCGAAACTTTCCATCGACGCAACCGGCCTGGCCGTAACCGTCATCGTCACCTCCTGGCACACCGCCGTCACCGATGGCCTGCTGGCCGGTGCCGAGCGCGCGCTTCAGGCAGCTGGTAACGACATCTACACAGTGGTTCGCGTGCCTGGTGCATTCGAACTGCCGCTGGCTGCCAAGTGGGCCGCCGAGGAGGGTGCCGACGCCATCATCGCACTCGGTGTTGTGATCCAGGGTGACACCCCGCACTTCGACTACGTCTGCCAGGCAGCCACCGACGGACTGAACCGAGTTCAACTGGACTACGGCGTGCCGGTTGGCTTCGGACTGCTGACCGTAAACACCGAGCAGCAGGCGCTGGACCGCGCCGGCCTGGCCGATTCAAAGGAAGACAAGGGTGCCGAGGCTGTCGAAGCCGCCATCCTGATGGCTAGACTGAAGGCGTAATCGCTGGCCCGAGGGTCGGCCGAACCGATCTTCGCAAAGGATTCAAAGTGACCGCTGTAGAACTTGCAACTCGCATCCTGGTTGTTCTTCACCTGATTGGACTTTCGTCGCTGCTGGGTGGTTTCCTTACCCAGATGAAGGACCTCAAGACCGGCGGTCGCATCGTGCCGGCAATGCTGCACGGCGCTTGGCTGCTGCTGATCACCGGTTTCGCCCTGGTGGGCATGGTCGGCATGAGTGGCGACGAGCACGTCGACAACATCCTCCTGGCCGCCAAGAGCATCGTCATCACCGTGATCTTCTTCCTGGCCTACTCGTTCAGCAAGAAGGACCTCAGCAGCAAGAAGTGGGTCGTTCCGGTGATCGGTCTGCTGACCATCGTGAACGTGGTCCTGGCTGTCGTCGGTGGCATCGTTCAGAGCGGCGCAGCCAGCGGCATGTAATCAAGCTTCAAACGCGAATCCCGCCGGCTCAGTTGAGTCGGCGGGATTCGTCTTTAAGTCGTTAGTAGTCCTCGGTATTTAGTCAGCGGCTTCGATCGCCAGCCTCGCCAGCCGCGGCACCGACTCGGTGATTGAAAGCGTCACGCCTTTTTCGTCCACACCGAGTGGTTCCAGGATCGCCAGCTGGGAATCCAGCAGCGAAACCGGCATGAAGTGGTTCTGGCGCGCGCTCATGCGCTCCCAAAGCAGGTCGCGAGAGCCGTCGAGGTGGACAAAGATTGTGTCGGGAGCCACGGCGCGGATGCGGTCACGATAGACCTTCTTCAGAGCGCTGCAGGCGACGATTGCACCCTCGGGTGCTGCCAGAGTTGCCCCGACTTTATCCAGCCAGGGCCAGCGATCTTCATCATCGAGCGGGATGCCTGCACCCATCTTGGCCTTGTTGGCCGCAGGGTGCAGGTCATCTCCGTCGACAAAATGCGCGGCAGTCAAGCGAGCGATTTCCTCCCCGACGCTGGACTTACCGCATCCCGAGACGCCCATGACAACCATCCGCATAATCGTCACTTTAGCCTCGGAACTCTCTTCTTGGGTTGGGGGCGTCTTGCGACGCCGCCCCTCCTCGGTGGTGTGGTGGTTTACCAGTCGTGCATGGTGCCATCAACCTTTAGGCGGTTGATCGGCAAGTAGGCAGGCTCGTACTCGAACTGGCTGGCCAGCTTCTCGTCGTACGAGACACCCAGACCAGGGCCGTCTCCAGGACGGATCAGGCCATCGCTGAAGGTGTACTCCGGCTGGAACACGTCCATGGTGTCAGGCGAGTGCTGCATGTACTCGCTGATGCCGTAGTTGTGGATTGCCATACCTAGGTGCAGGCTGGCGGCGTGGCCGATCGGCGAAACGTCGGTTGGGCCGTGGACACCGCTCTTGATCTGGTACACCGCTGCGTAGTCGAAGATCTTCTTCAGCGGAGTGATGCCGCCGCCGTGGCTGACCGGGCTGCGAACGTAGTCGATCAGCTGCTCTTCGAACAGGTCCTTGTAGTCGAAGATCGTGTTGAAGATCTCGCCCACTGCCAGCGGGGTGGTGGTGTGCTGGCGGATCAGACGGAAGGCATCGGTGTTCTCTGCTGGGGTGAGGTCCTCCAGCCAGAACAGGTCGTATGGCTCCAGGCTCTTACCCAGGCGAGCGGCCTGGATCGGAGTCAGACGGTGGTGACCGTCGTGCAGCAGCGGCAGGTCTGGGCCGAACTCGTTACGGACAGCCTCAAACACCGAGGGGATGTAGTTGAGGTAGGCGCGAGTGTCCCACTCCTCCTCCACCGGAATGGTGGAACGACGAGCTGGCTCGTAGTCGTAGCGAGCGCTGGAGGCACCCTTTCCCGCGCCGGCGCCGGCAGATGCGTTTGCCGAAGCTGCCACACCGTAAACCGAGTTCAGGCCCGGAATCGCGGTCTGCACGCGGATCGCACGGTAGCCCTTTTCCTGGTGGGCACGGATCGAGTCGAAGATCTCCTGGACGTCGCGACCGGAAGCGTGACCGTAAGCCAAGCAACCCTCGCGGCTCTTGCCACCGAGCAGCTGGTAGAGCGGCATGTTGGCGGCCTTGGCCTTGATGTCCCAGAGGGCCATGTCGATTGCGGCGATGGCGGTCATGGTGATCGGACCACGGCGCCAGTAGGAACCGCGGTAGAAGTACTGCCAGGTGTCCTCGATGTTGTGGGCGTCACGGCCAATCAACATCGGAGCCAGGTGGTCGCGCAGGTAGGCGGCAACCGCCAGCTCACGACCGTTTACAGTGGCGTCACCGTAACCAACCAGGCCGCTCTTGGTGGTGACCTTTAGGGTCACGAAGTTGCGTCCGGGCGAGTGTACGAAGACTTCTGCTTTTTCGATAATCATCGGTTTCTTCTTTCGGATTGGATCGCTTTGGCTTTAGGCCTGTGGTTTACGGTTGTTCAACTTGGTCCAGCGCGAACGCAGCTCGTGAGCGGCGGCCTTTGGCTGGCGGTCGCGGGTGAACGCGCCCTTCTTGTTTCCCAGAACTCGGAAGATGCCCGGCTTGGTCTGGAAGTCCGCGAAGTTCCAGACGTGCTCTCCCACGACTCCAGGGAACTTGTCGAAGCCGGCGTGGTTGATCTTCAGGAAATCACTCTGGTATTCCTCGCTCCAAGGCAGGTTGTGGATGCTGTGGGCTCCGGCCAGGGTGTCGGCACCGTACTCGGTGATGATGAATGGCACGTTGTACTTCTCGGTCCAACCCTTTAGCTCGGCCTCCAGGTGCAACTGGGCGTTCGCCAGGTCGGCGTGGTCTTCGTACCAACCCCAGTAGCGGTTCAGGCAGATGACGTCCACCAGCGGCGCTACCAAACACTTGCCGAACGGCTCGGTCATCACGTTGATGTAGGTGACCGGACGGTTGTCTAGCTCGCGGGCCAGGTCGATGGCCGGCTTGAAGAAGTCAACTGCCTCTGGGATACCGGTTTCGGATTCGTTGGTGATGGACCACAGGACCACCGAGGGGTGGTTCTTGTCACGAGCGATTAGCTCGCGCACGGCCTGAAGCAGGCTGGCCTGGGTCTTCTCGTTGGCGGTCTCCGGGCCGAAGGTCGGAAGCTTTGGGCCACCAAACATGCTGGTGAAGGTCTGGTTCAGACCCACCGCAGCGGTCTCGTCGATGATGACGATGCCGTGACGGTCCGCAT
>JBEGRP010000005.1:0-17202 GCA_041180345.1 Actinomycetota bacterium
CCAAACTCCAGCAGGTTTACCAGGCTAAAGGCGTTCAGGAGGTCGCCGTGACCGAAGACTAGGTCTTGGTCGAACTTGATACCGCGCTGGCCGTTTAGATCGATGTGGTACAGCTTGCCGTGCTCCAGCGCCTGCTCGATACCCGCGGTGAAGTTTAGGCCGGCCATCTGCTCGTGACCCACCTCTGGGTTCAGGCCAACCAGCTCCGGGCGCTCCAGGGTGTTGATGAAGGCCATGGCGTGACCGATGGTCGGAAGCAGGATGTCGCCACGTGGCTCGTTTGGCTTAGGCTCGATCGCAAATCGGATGTCGTAGCCTTTGTCGACCACGTACTGACCCAGCAGGTTGACGGCCTCGCGGTAGCGCTCTAGCGCCGCCCGCACGTCCTTGGCGCCGTCGTACTCGGCGCCCTCGCGACCGCCCCACATCACAAAGGTCTTCGCGCCCAGTTCTGCCGCCAGATCGATGTTGCGCAATACCTTGCGCAGCGCAAAGCGGCGCACACCGCGGTCGTTGCTTGTGAATCCGCCGTCCTTGAAGACCGGGTGACTGAAGAGGTTTGTGGTGATCATTGGGATGATCATTCCGGTGTCGGCAAGGGCCTGCTTCAGGCGCCCAATCTCACGGTCACGCACCGAGTTTTCCGACATAAATGGGAACAGGTCGTCGTCGTGGAAGGTGAGTCCGTAGGCACCCAGCTCAGTCAGCTTGTGCACGGCTTCGACAACGTCCAGCTCGGCGCGGGTTGGCGAACCGAACTGATCCTGGGCACGCCATCCGACGGTCCAGAGGCCGAATGAGAACTTGTCTTCGCGAGTTGGAGTTAATGCCACGTTGCACCCTTACTGGAGTCTTGACTTTGCGTCTTATTATTTGTTGTTCGAAACAACTTTGTTTGTTGTTTTGAACAACAATAGCCCTATTCTGAAACGAATTATTTCCACTAGGTTTGGATTAGAGGAGATTGTTATATGTCTGATACAAAGTCGTCGCGTTCGCCACTCGGGCAGAACCGCGAGAACCTGCGTCAACACAATCTCTCGGTGGTTTTACGACTGCTGCACCAGTCGGGTGCAGTGCCCCGGTCTCACCTCACCTCGGTGACCGGCCTGAATCGATCCACTATTTCCGACCTAGTTGGCGAACTGGTTTCCCTCGGCCTTGCCCTCGAGTCCGAAGGTCAGGTAGGCGGTAGCGTCGGTCGCCCCTCGCTCACTGTCGAACCATCCCCAGAAATCGTGGCGTTCGCGGTCAACCCCGAAATCGATGCAACTACCGTCGGTGCAATCTCCTTCGATGGTCGCCTAATTCAAAAGGTGCGTTACCCCACCCAGCTGCAGCCGGATGCGCAAACTGCGGCACAGATTGCCGCGAAGATCATCGCGGACATGCGAAGCAAGCTGCCGGCTGGAACACGGATTGCCGGCATCGGAACGGCAGTGCCGGGTCAGATTCGAGTCCGAGATGGCGTGGTACGCCTCGCTCCGCACCTGAATTGGGTCGAAGTCCCCTTCGGGCCGATGCTGGCTCAGCTGACCAAGCTTCCCGTGCTGGTTGACAACGACGCGACGACCGCCTGCACCGCGGAGCGAATCTTCGGTGCCGGACGTGGCAGCAGCAACGCGGTTTTCCTGTTCGCTGGTTCCGGTGGAATCGGTGGCGGAGTTGTGGTTGACGATGTTCTGCTGCGTGGAGCCTCGGGTTACGCGGGCGAGCTAGGCCACATCCAGATTTCGTCGTCCAAGGCAGTCGACTACTCGGGTCTCTCGGGAACTCTCGAGGCCCTGGTCCGTCGCGATGACTTGCTCGAGGCTTTCCGGCTGGACTCCGCTACCGATGAAGAACTGGACGTCGACATCCAGACAACCAAGGATTCCAAGATCATCAAGGTCATCAATCACCAGATTGACGAACTGGGGCGTGCCGTCGGTGTGCTGGCGACAATCTTCAATCCTCAGACCGTGATTCTCGGTGGCTTCCTGAACTCGATCTTCAACTTTGACCAGGATCGACTGCTGAATAGCATGCGTGCCAGCTCTATCAAGTCGGCTCACGATGGATTGATCGTGAAGAGCAGCGAGCTCGGCACTTCCGCAGTACTCCTCGGTGCGGCCGAGTTGGCGTTCCAGGCAGTCTTGGTCAGCCCGGCGGGCACCGAGCTGACCATCAACCGCAAATAGGCGTTAGGCGTTCACACCGAAACGAGCTGCCGCCGAACTCCAGGCGAGCTCCTTGCGGAAGGCGCGCAGATTCGTGTCCTCGTCAATCACGACCAGCTCAACCTGAGCGATTCGCGCAAAGTCCTCAACTGTCTCTGCAGACACTGCCTTGGTGAGCACGGTGTGGTGGCTTCCGCCCGCCAACATCCAGGCCTCGGCCGAAGTTGCCAGACTTGGTTTTGGCTCCCAGACCGCGCGGGCAACGGGCAGATTTGGCAGGTCCTCGTTGGGCTCCACGACAGTGATTTCGTTGACGATCATCCGGAAGCGATCGCCCAGGTCGGCCAGGCAGACCACTCGACCCTCGCCCGGCTCGGCGGTGAACACCATGCGCACCGGGTCTTCCTTACCACCGATGCCAAGCGGGTGAATCTCGATCTTGGGCTTGGCGCTGGTTATGGTTGGACAGACCTCAAGCATGTGGGCGCCAAGGACTTTGGCTGGTCCGGGACCGAAGTGATAGGTGTAGTCCTCCATGAACGAGGTTCCGCCACCGACCGGCGTCATGCTCTTCAGGATCGCACCGAGTGCGGAGGTCTTCCAGTCGCCCTCGCCACCGAAGCCGTAGCCGTCAGCCATGAGGCGCTGAACCGCTAGGCCCGGCAGCTGACGCAGGTCCCCCAGATCCTCAAAATTGCTGGTGAAGGCGTTGAAGTCGCCAGCTTCCAGGATTCGACGGATTGCGATTTCCTGCTTAGCCGCGTAAATCAGGGAGTCGTGGCGGGCCCCTCCGGCGCGCAGCGCCGGAACCACATCGTAGTCGCGCTCGTAGACAGCGGCCAGGGCGGCGGCCTCTTCATCGGTGACCTGGGATACGGCAGCGACCACGCTGTTGACGCCATAGTTTTCGATGCTCATGCCGAACTTCATCTGCGCGCTGACCTTGTCGCCGTCGGTCACAGCGACGAAGCGCATGTTGTCTCCGAAGCGAGCCAACTTCAAGTGCTGACTAGTGTTCCAGCCGATCGTCGCCCAGGCCCAGGCGTCGATGCGCTCGGCAACGTAGGCGCTTTCCGGAGAACCAACCACGATCTTGCGGGCGATAGCCATGCGGCTGACGATGTGAGCGTATTCGCGGTCACCGTGAGCGGCCTGGTTCAGGTTCATGAAGTCCATGTCGATGGTTTCCCAAGGCAGCGACTGGTTTGCCTGGGTGTGCAGGTGCAGCAGCGGCTTCTGCAGCGCCTCTAGTCCGGCAATCCACATCTTTGCTGGACTAAAGGTGTGCATCCAGGTGATCACACCGAGGCAGTGGTCATCGGCACTGGCATCGAGCATCTGACGGCGGATGGCGTCGGAATTCTTCACGACCGGCTTCCAAACCAACTCCACTGGCGCTTTCAGCTTTGCCGCGATACCGTCAGCTACCGCCTGGGATTGCTGGGCTACCTGCTTCAGGGTTTCCTCACCGTAGAGGTCCTGGCTGCCGGTAAGGAACCAAATTTGCTTAGCCATTTTGTTGTTCTCTTTCTTCTAAAGACTGGTCTCGGGCCGTGAGGAATTACTGGCCGTAGACGTTCTGGTAGCGGGCGTAGAGCGAATCGATCTTGTCCTGCGGAATCGGGATTGCTGGTCCGTGCTGCAGAGTGAGGTGAACGGTTCGGGCGACGTCCTCGCACATCACGGCCGACTTCACGGCCGATTTAGCGCTGTCACCAATCGTGAATACACCGTGGTTCTGCATCAAAACTGCGGTTGACCGGTGACCCTTTAGGGTCTGCACGATTCCGCGGCCAATGCTGTCGTCTCCGATGATGGCAAATGGGCCAACGGGAATCGGGCCACCGAATTCATCAGCCATCGCAGTTAGCACGCAGGGAATCTCCTCGCCGCGAGCCGCCCAGGCGGCCGCGTAATCGGAGTGGGTGTGGACCACACCGTTTACTTCAGGCATGTTGCGGTAAACGTAGGCGTGCGAATCGGTGTCACTGGAAGGCTTGCGACTGCCTTCGATGAGGTTTCCGTCGAGGTCGCAGATGACTATGTCCTCGGGCTTCAGCTGCTCATAACTGACGCCAGATGGTTTGATGGCAAAGAGGTCTGGTGAACCATCTTCGAAACGGATTCGCTCCGAGACGTTGCCGCCTGTCCAAACCACCAGTCCGTAGCGGACCAGTTCCTGATGAAGATCTGCCACCCGCTTTTGGGCAGCCGCGATCAGCTGACTGCGCGATCCTGCGCCAGCAAAAACGGCCCCAGCGCTAACAACTCCGGAATCGGCGATTCGATCGGCCGGCAGAGCGCTGTCACCGCGGCGAATGGCCTTGAGGCGCTTCATCACGTTGTTTTCGCCACGGCCGAAGTAATCGTGAAGGCGGTCATATTCGGCATAGAGCAGGTCGTATTGGCGCGCTCGAGCCTCGTTCGGCTGGTACACGCCCCGGTCCGCTTTACCCATGGCCGCGGCGGCCCGACGAATGTCTGGATATGCACCGGCCGCAACAGCAGCGTGAATGGCGGATCCGAGTGCCGGGCCCTGCTCGCTGGCGATGGTGGATAGTGGCAGACGGGTAGCGTCCGAGTACAGCTGCATCAAGAACTTGTTCTTGAGCAGTCCTCCGGCCACGATGAACTCGGTAACCGGAACTCCGGACCGCTGGAAGGTTTCAACAATCTTGCGAGTGCCGAAGGCGGTGGCCTCCAGCAGCGCTCGGTAAATCTGCTCCGGTTTGGTAGTCAGAGTGGAACCAATGACGAGTCCGCTCAGCTCGTGATCCACCAGCACCGAGCGGTTGCCGCTGTGCCAGTCCAGCGCAACCAATCCATGCTCTCCCACGCCCTCTTCAGCTGCCAGATCTGTCAGGTGCTGATGGATGCTCTTGCCAGCCGCCGCTGCGGCCTCAAAGTATTCACCAGGCACCTGGTTGTTCACGTACCAGGCGAAGATGTCGCCAACGCCAGACTGCCCAGCTTCGTATCCATAGAGCCCGCTGACGATACCGCCGTCGACCACACCGCACATTCCGGGAACCTCGGTGAGGAACTGACCGTTCATGACGTGGCAGGTGCTGGTGCCCATGATTGCCACCATCTGTCCCGGCTCGGTGGCCTGCGCTGCGGGAGCCGTGACGTGGGCGTCGACGTTTCCAACTGCAACAACGATGCCGGGCTTTAGACCGGTCCAGGATGCGGCCTCTTCGGTCAAAAGACCCGCTGCATCACCGAGCTGGCCGATGGGGTGACGAACCTTCTCATCGATGAAGCTGCCGAAGCCAGGCGAGAGCGCCTCAAAATAATCGCTCGACGGGTACTCGCCGTCCTGCAGATTGCCTTTGTAACCGGCGGTGCAGGCATTGCGGACGTAGTTGCCGCAGAGCTGCCAGATGATCCAGTCGGCAGCCTCAACCCAACGCTCCATGCGGTGGTAGACCTCAGGCGCTTCTTCGAAAACCTGCAGGCCCTTCGCTAGCTCCCACTCCGACGAAATCTGGCCGCCGTAGCGCGGTAACCATGACTCATTTCGTTCGCGGGCCAGTTGGTTGATGCGATCGGCGTGCGGCTGGGCGGCGTGGTGCTTCCAGAGCTTCACATAGGCGTGAGGGTTGCCACGGAATTCGGGCAGGTTAGAAAGCGGTGTGCCGTCACTGAGAGTCGGAACCATGGTGCAGGCGGTGAAGTCGGTACCGATGCCGATAACATCGGCGGGATCGATTCCAGCCTTCCGGATGGCCTCGGGAACAGCGTTTCTCAAGACCTCAACGTAATCGTTTGGATCCTGCAAGGCCCAGTCGGCACCGAGTTTCTGACCGGTTGCATTCAGCACTTCATCCATGACGGCATTCGGATACTCGAAAACTCCGGTACCGAGTTCCGCGCCGTCGGAAACCCGGACCACGACTGCCCGACCGCTCAGAGTCCCGTAGTCGACACCGATTGTGTACTGCTCTGCCATTTTTACTCCTGCACCAATACCCGGACGCCCCAGGCGCCCAGTTCGAAGCTGCTCCCAGCCTCAATAACCTCACCGGACTCCACGTCCACCGATCGCTGCGTAACCTGCACCTGCGCGGCATTCCAACCCCAGTTGAAGACAAAGTTCACCTGACGACCATGGGCATCGATGGCACGGTTAACCACGACCGAGTCTGAGTCGCTAGTCGGAGCCGCGACCGGCGGAAGGTCGGGGGCAATAAACGCACCGAGCCAGTTGGCCAGATCCTGATCTGGATAGGCGGCTAGGAAGGTAATCTTTCCCGAGCCGAAGCGCTTGCTGCTGACGGCCGAGAATTCTCCAAAGAATGGGTCGTCAATCCTCGCTACGGTGTCTTGTTCGCTGGCTTGAAGCTCGTCCATCCAGGCCCAGACCGAACCAACTCCGTCGCCAGCCTTGGTAACCACTGGTTGAGCCTTGGCCAACATGCTGTACTCGCTGTAACTGACCCCACCGGCAGCCCCCAGAATCGCGGGTGCCACCTCGGTGCGGATCACGGCATCAGGCTTGGCGTAACCGGTTCGTGGGCCAACAATCAGGTGCCCACCGGCGGCTGCGTAATCGCGAGCGAACTGAAGCACCTCGTCGCTGACGACATAAAGGCTGTGAAGGATCATCACCGGGTGTTGCTTTGCGAATTCCGCGGCAGCCTCAGCACCGAGCGGCAGCTGGTTATCCCCGATCAAACGGACTCCGTAACCGCTGTTGTAGGCAATCTCGTAGACCGACTGGAGCGTCTTGGCGTAGCCCAAGGGGTCCGACCAACCGTGAGGTTGCCGCACCGGACCCTGGAATTCGAAAAGCCACTTGCTGGCGGTGCTAATGACGATTGCAACCTCGGCGGCTGGCTTCAGAGCACCTCGTTCCGAGATCGCATCCAGCGCCTTGGCGGTCTCCTGGAAAGTTGCGAAGGTACGACCCGGCTGAAGACTGTGAGGCAGGATGCCACCCCAGTGGTTTTCGATTCCATAAGGCAGAGTGTGCCAGTGCCAGTACTCGACCATCGAAGCACCGCGGGAGACCATTGCGAGCGCGGCCTGTTTGAACTGGCCGGGCCAGTGCGGGTATGCACTGCCGGCAGGACCCTGCTGGATTGCCGAACCGTTGGTCTCGGTGACCAGGAAGTTCTCCTGGCGAACGCTCCAGGCGGTGTCGCAAATCAGGTTCAGCGCACTGGCTCCGCTCAGTGGCACCCACATCGGCGCGGGGTTCTGTTCGCCTGGTTCTAGCGACCGGCGCGGATGGGATAGTCCATCCTGGCTGGCGTAGTAGACGTTCACCGAGGTGACGTCTAGAACCTCACCGATTGACTGGTTGTCTACCCCTGGTCGATCCAAGGCCAAACAGGTGGTGATGAAGTGGTGATCCGGAATCAGGGAGCGCACGATTGAACGCTGCCAGTCCAGGAAGTCATTGGTCACCTTGGCTTGGTGCTTGCGCCAAGCCAAGAAGTAACTCGGGTTGGTGTTGCCATCTGGCAGCCAGAGATCGTCCCACTCGTTCAAAGCATGCGACCAGTAGGTGAGACCCCAGGCTGCATTGAGTGCAGTAACGCTTTCATACTCGGCCTTGAGAGCGTCTTTGAAGCTCTCGAACACTCCCGCGTTGTGCAGGATTTCCGCACCCGGTTCGTTATCCACCTGCCAGCCGATGACCGCAGCGTGGTCTCGATAGCGTTCGACGATCTTGCGAATGATGACCTCGCTCAACCGACGGAAGGTTGGGTGCGAGTAGTCGACGTTCTGGCGGTGGCCGTAAGGCACCTTGGCGCCGGTGGCGCGCTCGGCGATTACCTCGGGATAGTTCTGAAACACCCACCGTGGTACCGCATAGGTAGGGGTGCCAATGATGACACTTATGTTCTTCGCAAGAGCCGCATCCAGCACTGGCTGAAGCCACTCTAGGTCGAAGGTCTCCTCGGTGGGTTGCCACTTGTGCCAGACCGATTCGCCGACCCTAATGACGCTAACGCCAGCCTGCTCCATCAGCTGGAAATCCTCGGCGGTGCGCTCGGTCTGGTGGTACTCGTTGTAATACGCGGCACCGTAAAGGATTCGGTCTTGCTGGTATCGGGACATGCCTGGCCTTACTGAAAAATGCTCCATGCGAAAGCATTGTTATCGCTAACAATTTCTATCACGACCAGCGTCCAAAACACTGGGTTGTTATCAAATCGTCAGATTTGGGCGGAGCTCTCGCGAATCACAAGCTGACCCGGCACCGAGGCTGCGCCAACGGCGGAGTCGCCCGATTCGATTGCGATGAGTAGCCGGTCCAACATCTGGGCGCCAACCAGGTCGAAATCCTGGCGAACAGTGGTTAGGGCAGGAATGGAGAACTCGGACTCGGCAGTGTCATCGAAGCCCACCACGCTGATGTCCTGCGGGATAGCAAGACCCGCCTCGCGAATCGCCTTGATAGCCCCGAAAGCCATGGCATCATTGGCGCAAAACACCGCGGTGAAAGCAACGCCTTTGCCTGATGTGCGAGACCCGAGCAACCGCTGTGCCGCTTCGTAACCCGACTTTGGCGACCAGTCCCCCTCAGCCACCGGACCGGTGGAAACCCCGGCTTCGGCGAGCGCCTCGAGCCACCCTTCCTGGCGCCTTGTAGCTGTAACCCAGGCCAGCGGGCCCGAAATGTGGGCGATAACTTTGTGTCCCAGCGATATCAGGTGCTCGGTGGCGGACTTGGCCGCAGCTCTCTGGTCGATGTCCACAACGGCAAAACTCTCACCATCCAAGACCTCGCGGAACACCACGGGAATCCGAGTACCCAGGTCCAACGAGGTGGCCGACGCGGCAGACCGAGGACCGATCACCAGGATGCCATCCACGTGGGAGTTTGCCAGATTGGCGAGGCCCTCGGTGATTGCCGCATTGGTGATTTCATCCACCGAGTTCAGGACCACGCGGTAGCCGTGTTCGCGGGCAGCAACCTGAATGGAGTGCAGCATGGCGGTAGGGCCATAGAGCGTGGAATCAAAGCTGAGCACGCCGAGGGTTTGAGTGCGACCGGTCACCAATGCCTTGGCGGCCAGATTCTGCTGGTAGCCCAGATCTTCGATGGCGGCCAATACCTTGGCGCGCGTCGCGGCGCTGACGTTGGGGCTACCGTTGATGACTCGAGAAACCGTCTGATGCGATACGCCGACGTGGCGCGCAACATCGAACATAGAAGGATTCCGATTCACAGATGCAAGCCTAACCAAGCGTTTGATATTCTTTAGGAATGACTAAGCGCAATCGCCCATGGGGCTACCAGGACGTCTTCGAAGGCCAGCAGCCTGACTGGCAGCTGCACCCAGACACCTTGGCAGTCCGTGCCGGCCTGGCTCGCAGTGGTTTTGGCGAGACCAGCGAGGCCCTGTATCTGAACAGCGGCTTCACTTACGACAGCGCCGAAATGGCCGAGAGCGCCTTCATGGAGGAGACCGAGCACTTCCTCTACTCGCGTTTTTCTAACCCAACCGTTGCGATGTTCGAAAACCGTCTAGCCGCTCTCGAGGGCGCCGAGGCCTGCTTCGCCACCGGCACCGGCATGAGTGCCATGTTCAGCTCGGTGGCTTCGCTGGTAAAGTCCGGCGACCGCATCGTGGCTTCGGCAGCAATGTTCTCGTCCTGCTACGTGATTCTCACCGAGATCCTGCCCTCCTGGGGCTGCACCACTGTTTTGGTTGAGGGCACCGACGAGGCGGACTGGGCGGCAGCGCTGAGCGAGCCAACCAAGGTCGTATTCCTCGAGACTCCTAGCAACCCACTGATGGAAATCGTAGACATTGCGATGGTCAGCAAGCTTGCCCACAAGGTTGGCGCGACCGTAGTCGTGGACAACGTGATGGCCTCGCCAGTCATGCAGAAACCGCTGGCTCTGGGTGCAGACGTGGTCTTCTACTCGGCGACCAAGCACATTGATGGCCAGGGCCGCGTGCTCGGTGGCGCCGTGCTTGGCACCAGGGACTACATCAAGAACACTCTGCTGCCCTTCACTCGCCACACCGGCCAAGGCATGAGCTCGTTCAACGCCTGGGTGCTGCTGAAGAGCCTGGAGACCATGAGTCTGCGCGTTGAGAAGATGAACCAGAGCGCGCTTGCGGTAGCCGAGTTCCTAGCGTCGCACCCGAAGGTGGAGAGCGTCAGCTACCCATTCTTGCCGACCGACAAGAACTACGAACTTGCCAAGCGCCAGATGGCCGGAGGCGGCAGCACCGTGTCCTTCAAGATCAAGGGTGGCAAGGCCGAGACCTTCAAGGTGATGAATGGGCTTACCGTGATCGACATCAGCAACAACATCGCTGACTCGAAGAGCTTGATCACTCACCCCGCCAGCACCACCCACAAGCGACTCAGCGAAGAGGTGCGCGAGGCCATGGGCGTGACCGCGAACACGGTACGTTTGAGCGTCGGCCTTGAGAATGCCGCTGACCTAATTCACGACCTGAAGGCAGCGCTAGCCTAAGTGACTTAGTTCAGGTAGCTTGCGATGGCGTCGATGGTTCGATCGATCGATTCTGCGCTGGTAGCAAAGTTGATTCGCACGTACTGCGGGTAATCTGCACCGTGGTCGGTTCCAGGCACGAGTGAAATGCGCTTTTCTTCCAGAATTCTGCCGGCTGGATTCTCACCGAGATTGAGACTGGATAGGTCTAGCCAGGCCAGATAACCGCCCTGTGCCACCCAGTGGGAGACGCCCGGGAGCTTCTCGGAAACCAGGCGAGTCAGCAGGTCGCGATTGGCACGATTGGTAGCCACCGCCTTGGCCAGCCAGTCGTCGCAGTTGGCAAAAGCCTCGACCATGGCAAAGCCGCCCAGAAGGCTTGAGCGCCAGTGCAGGTCTGGCGGCACATCCTTGAGCCTGTTTGCCATGGTGGCGCTCTGGGTCACGATGATTGAAGCCTTGAGGCCCGCCAGGTTGAAGCTCTTCGAAGCCGCGGTGACCACAACTCCGGTTTCGCGAGCGGCATCAGACACTGCCAGCCATGGGGTGAAGACCTGGTCCTCGTAGGTCAGCGGAGCGTGGATTTCGTCACTGATTACCACCACACCGTAGCGCTGGGCCAACTCGGCGATGGCCTCCAACTCGGTGCGGTCATGGACGCGACCCATCGGGTTGTGGGGCGAACACAACAGATAGAGTTTCACGCCGTCTTGGAAGGCGCGCTCGATGCCGGCGATGTCCAGACGCCAGGTCTCGAGGTCCGCAACCAGCGGAACATCGTGGGCCACCATGCCCACCTCTTTTAGCCAGCCGTAAAAAGCCCCGTATACCGGTGAGTTGATCAGCACCCTGTCCCCCGGCTTGCCCAGAACTCGCAGGACTTCGACGCTACCCACCGAGACATCGGTGGCAATGCGAATCTGCTTGGCGTCTGGAGTCCAGTTCCAGTGGCGCTGCGCAAAAGCGACAAATGCCTCGTTCAATTCCGGAATCGGACCAAGGTACCCGAGGTCGCTGCGCTGAACAAAATCAACCAGCAAGTTCTGGATCTGGGGAGCGATTTCGTAGTCCATCTCAGCCACGTGCATTGGCAACACATCAGGCGCAAAACGGCGCCACTTAGAAGAGTGACGCTGGCGGAGTTCGGCGAGCGGACGCAAGAAATCGGACATCTGTCTATTCTCCAACGGATTAGTTTTGGGCGCTAACCGAGTTTCGCTTTTGCGCAACATAGAGCCACAAAACCACGAAGACCAGGTACCAGGTTTGCGAAACCGCAAGCAGTCGTTCGACAACCCCCACATATGTGACTGCCGGATCGGTCCACACCATCAGGAAATACACCGAGAAGATGGCAAAAACCACGGTGGCCAGAATCGAGAACAGTGGGCGGATCACAACTGGGAAGCGTTTATCGAATCGCATGGCCAAGAGTGGCCAGCCGCTGGATAGCACGAAGCTGGTGATGGCGAAGATGCGGTGCGGAGTCGAATAACCAATCAGCGGAGTTGGAAAAATTGTCAGGCCATAGGTGGCCAGCCCTGAGACCAGAATTGCGATTCGCCCGGGAAGCGAAAAGGCCGGTGTGTAGAGCGCCCCGACAATGCTGAGTGTGCCTCCAAGCAGGAAAAAGGCTGACATCAGGTACTTCACTGGCGACTCATTCGCGGCCAGATCCGAGATGGTCTGGCGAACTGGGTCATATCCCACCCAGAGCGACCCGGCGATGGTCCAACCCAGCCAGCATTGAATGGCTCCGATGACGGCGGCATAAAACGCGGGTTTGCGAACCCACTCGATGATCTGATTGTTTTTGCTCACAATTGCCAGCCTAGGTGTTGCCAAGCCGTTTAGGGTGACCTTGCTTTCGGCTTTCGGATGAGGGGCATAGGCTGACCCTAGGGACACGGAGGTGCCGGTGAAGGTAATCAGTCTGGAACAGCTGAAGCAGCTGCTGGAATCGCTGGCGCCCAACCCGCGAGTGGTGGCCAGCGGAAATTTTGCAGCCCCCAATGTTCTACTTCAGGCCATGGATCACGCAGTTCCCGAGTTTCGACTGCACATGCTGAACGCACAGCCCGGGATACCCGATCGCGAAGGCATCAGCTACGAATCTTCTTTCATCGGCGGTGGTATGCGTCTCCACCCGAGGCTCACCTACATCCCCTGCCGACTCAGCCTGGTTCCGATTCTCTTTCGCGATCACTACGCACCCGATGTGGTGTTGCTGCACACCAGCGGACGTCGCTATGGCACAGTTTCCCTGGGCACCGAGGTAAACATCCTGCCGGCAGCGATTGAGGCTGCAAAAGCAAATGGCGGCATAGTTATCGCCCAGGCCAACGCCCAGATGCCCTACACCTTCGGCGACTCCCAACTATACGAAGACGAAATCGACTACCTAATAGAGGTAGATGAACCGCTGGCGACAAAACCCGCCACGAATTTCAATGACGAAACCCGCCAAATCGGCGCCTTGATTTCGCAGCGCATCACCGATGGCAGCACTCTGCAGCTCGGCATCGGAGCGATCCCTGACAGCGTTCTGAACGCCCTGGGGACTAGGAAGGATCTTCGAATCTGGACCGAGATGGTCAGCGACGGAGTTCTGGAACTCCATCGGCGCGGGGCGCTAAACGACCAGGTTCCGATCACCGCGTCATTCGTTTTCGGCGGCACGGAGCTTTACCAGTGGTTGAATCTGAATCACTCGGTGCGAATGCTGCGAACAGAGCAAACCAACGACCCCGGCCAGATTGCCCGTCAAACCAAGATGACCTCAATCAACGCCGCCCTGCAGGTGGACCTCTACGACCAGGCGAATGCCAGTCACGTGCGTGGCGAGATTTACAGTGGATTCGGCGGCAGCACCGACTTCATCGTGGGAGCGCTGCATTCCAAGGGCGGCTCCAGTTTCATGGCTCTCCAGAGTTGGCACCCCAAGGCGCAGCAGTCTTCTATCGTTCCTCGGCTAACCGAAAATGTGACCAGTTTTCAGCACAGTTACGTGGTCACCGAGAACGGGGTTGCCGATTGCTTCGGCCATAGCCAGAGGCAGCAGGCTGAGAACTTGATAAACAAGGCGGCCCACCCATCGGCCCGGGCCGAACTCACCGAGGCTGCGGGCAAACTGGGCTTGCTTTAGTTCAGACCAGACTGGTCTTCCGAGGCGTTATGAATTAGACCTGCCGCTTGGGCAGTTTGAATGGTGCCGCCAGCGTCTCCGGCAAATAGCGACGGCGACGGATTGCGAAGAACGCCGCAATGGCGAAGTAGATCCAGGCGATGATGGTGCGCACGTGCTCATCTGGCAATACGAACGCAACCATGAAAAGCGCGAACAGAGCAATCGAGGCGCGGATGCCAAGTCGCAAGCTCAACAGCAGAGCAACACCCATCACGGTCTGCGCGGAGGTGAGCATGAACTCCTCCACTTGGCGGGCGTCCATCGGAATAGCAGCGGAACCACCGCCAATGGAATAGGCGATAGGCAGTGAGCCCGCCAAGGCAGTCCACTGGTTCACCTTGGACGAGACCAGAATCGCCAGGCCCATATTCGCCTTACCCTTGGCCGCAAAAATCAAAGCCAGGGCGAACTCCGGTGCTTCGCTAGCAAGCGGAGCCAACCACTGCACCAGCAGGTATTGGTTCACACCGAGGTCGTGGCCCGCTTCGATGAGGCTGTGAGCAAAGGGCTCGGCTGCAACCAGAATCATGGCGGCCGCCAGCAGGAATACCAGGATGATGAAAGTACGCCGGGCCCATTTTGGCAACGCGCCAACCATCGCTGCGGTCCCCTCGAGTTCGGGCTCCTCGCGCTCAGCGTGGGATTGTCTCCAAAGGTAAAAACCGAAAAGCATGACCAATGCCACACCAGTAATCAGATGAAGCGATCCGGTCAGCGGGATGAGGATCGCGATTAGTGAAGCAATGACCAAGAACCCGAGGTCGGTACGTGATTCGTCGTCAAGCGTGATACCGAACTTGGCACTGTCCGCTTTACCCGATTTGGACGAACCAGCTTTGGAACGCGCAACAAAGTAGCCAATGAGCGCCACGGCGGGCCAACCGAAGCCAAGCAATAGTCGATTTGCGCCGGTGACGTTTGCGCTGGCGTACTGCACCATGGAAGGGTCGGTTCCTGCAGCGAATGCGAAGTAAACACTCACAACGTACTCGGGGAGGATGGTGACAACCGCCAGCAACCCGACCGCCAAACCGCCAGCCAAATCAAGTTCGGCCGCCTCGCCAACCCAACCCAACATGAACGCGGCCGCCACGATAGTCACGCCCAGTGCGATGGCCGCAGTGACCGCGGGAACCGCAAGGACGTGGGTTGCGATGAGCAGGCCGGGAAGCCCGAGCGCAAAGCAAATCAGGAACGGTCCGAATAGGCGAAGCCAGTATCCGGCGCTTTCCTTTGATGGCGTCAATTCATCCCCGATGTGAGAGTTTCTACCAGTTTAAGAGTCGAATACCCCAACTGCCGGACCATTCGTCACCTGGGGATAACTGAATCAAGTCCAACCCGGTGTTGAAGGCATCTGGGCCGGCAGTAACTGGCTCAATGGTGATGCCGTGCTGGAACTCTTCAGACTCGGAGGGATAGAAGTCACAGCTGAAGACATGGACGTGGCGGAAGGCGGCGTCCTGCCACACCTCGGTGATGCGACGATCGGCGGAGGTGCTTGGTGCGCGCAAGACGGTGCGAGCTAAGCCGTCAGCTCCTCGGGTCAGATCCAAGAAATCGTTATCGATGCAGAAGTCACCCAGTCGCACCCAACCACCGGTTGCAATTTCGGTACCCGAAGTTGGGAACGCCCTCACCGACTCGGTGGCCACCGGCAGCAACCGATCGTCCACTCTTGTCCAGCTGGCTGCAGGCAGGTGAAGTTCCAGGTCCGCTGTCTTGATCCCCTCGAAGTACAGGTACGGATGAGCACCGGTTCCATAGGGCGCCGGGTGGTTGGAGCGATTGCTGGCTCGGTGAGTGACGGTCATACCGTCAGCGACCAGCTGGTACTCAACTTCGATTTGAACCTTGAATGGGTAACCATCGCTCGGCAGCAAGACAGTCCGAAACGCCACCGAGGAAGCGGTTTGATGCGCCACCTCGTAAACGGTGTCCAGCAGCAGGCCGTGCAGAGCGGTGTTGGTCCGCGCCTCGGTGATCGGATTGGTGAAGGTTTTTTCGCCGTCGCGCCACTTGCCGTCGCGCATTCGGTTTGCCCAGGGTGCCATGGTGAACCCGGTTGCATAGGGTGGCAGTTTCGTGACGTCGTAGGGCTGCAGCGCCTGACGGCCGTTCAAAGACAGCGAAACCTGACGAGCGCCGAGGGCATTCACTGTGGCGCTTAGGGCGCCAATGGGAGCGTCGAGGGTTAGCTGTATTAGGTGGGCATCTTGAGGGGTCACAGCAAAAGCCTACTTCGCGTTTACTTTAACAAAATCTAACATTTAGTTTCGCAATCTAACATTTGTGCTATTTTCTTAACAAAAGCGAAAGAGGGGGCCATGCTTGCGGCCGAACGTCACGCCCTGATCCTGAGTGAGCTGAACCTACGCGGCGCCGTGCGAATAGCAGCACTCTCGGCGGAGCTTGGCGTTTCGGAGATGACCGTGCGACGCGACCTGGAATTGCTTTCCGACCAGGGCTTACTCTACAAGGTGCATGGTGGAGCAACCGCCAAGTCGGATACCCAATCCGTCACCGAACTGCCTTTCCGGACAAAGTCCCAGCGCGAACAGCAGGCGAAAGAGGCCATCGCGCGAAAGGCTGCCGAAATGGTTCTGCCCGCAGCCGCACTGGCCCTTATGGGAGGAAGCACGGTCTACGCCCTAGCAAAGCACCTGGTGCAGATTCCCCGACTCACCATCGTGACCAACTCGCTTCCCGTGTCCGACCTCTTCCAGCGGGAGGGGCGCAGCGACCAGACCGTGATTCTCACCGGCGGCCTCCGGACCCCGACCGACTCATTTGTGGGAGAAATCGCGGTCTCGGTATTTGACCGACTAAACATCGACATTGCCTTTATGGGCAGCCACGGGATGGACGAGGTGGGTGGCTTTTCTTCTCCAAACCTGCTGGAAGCCGAAACGAACCGTGCGGTGCGTTCTAGGGCCAAAAAGGTGGTTGTCATGGCTGACCACACCAAGTGGGGCGAGGTAGCCTTCAGCACCTTTGCGCAGTTCGAAGAGGCCGACGTTCTGGTAACAGACAGCGGGCTTCCCCCAAGCGCGCTGACAATCTTGAAGTCGCGAGTTCCCGATCTGCGAGTCGTTGAACTGCAAAGTCAAACCACGGAAGCGGGACGCTGATGAGCAGCCGGAAAGTTATCCTCGATCACCTGAGCGATGGTCGCGATCTTTACTACTTCGACGACCTAGGCTCGAGGCTTCCAGCCGCGCGCAAACCTGACCTACGAGAACCCGCGCTTCGACCCCCAGTCGCCCAGATGCGGCTCGACTCGCTCACCGGCGATTGGATATCGGTGGCGGCCGCCAGACAGAATCGCGCCTTCCTCCCCCCGGCGCACCAGTGCCCGCTGTGCCCCACTACCGATACCAACCTGAGCGAACTGCCAGACCGGTTCGACGTGGCTGTATTTGAGAACA
>JBEGRP010000006.1:0-16828 GCA_041180345.1 Actinomycetota bacterium
TAAGCCTGACTTCAGCCAACCAGTTCCGGAGGATCTGGGAGCGGTTCACTTCGTCGGCATTGGCGGTTCCGGCATGAGCGGCATCGCGCGAATCCTCTTGGGCATGGGTCACAAGGTGACCGGAAGCGACTTACGCGACACCTCGAATGTGGCCGCGCTTCGCGACCTCGGTGCCGAAATCCATATCGGACACGACGCCAAACACCTCGGTAATCCAGACACCGTCGTGGTCACCAGCGCCCTCTGGCCCACTAACCCTGAGTATTTGCTGGCCAAGGAGCGCGGGATTCCGGTAATCCATCGCTCCCAGGCGCTCGCCTACCTCACTGGCAAGAAGCGCGTGATTGCGGTAGCCGGAGCACACGGTAAGACCACCTCCACCGGAATGATCATCACCGCCCTGCTGGAACTAGGGGAGGACCCTTCGTTCGTGAATGGCGGAGTGATTGCTGCCCTGGGATCCTCTTCTGCTGCTAGCAGCGGGGAGCTGTTCGTCATTGAAGCCGATGAATCTGATGGCTCGTTCCTGCACTATGACACCGCCATGGCTCTGATCACCAACGTGGACCCAGACCACCTAGATCACTACGGCAGCCTGGAGGCCTTCGAAGCCGAGTTCGGCAAGTTTGCGCAGGGGGCAAAGGAGTTCGTTGCTATCAGTTCGGACGACCCTGGCGCGGTTCGCGTCACCGGCCTGCTCAAGAACAAGAAGGTGCTGTCCTTCGGCAAGGCTCCTGGTTCCTTCGTTCGACTGGTCCGCATTGATGCCAGCGGTGCCAAAGTCAACTTCGACCTAGAAGTTGAGGGTAAAAAGCTTTCTGCCGAGCTGAGTGTTCCCGGAGAACACAACGCAATCAACGCCGCCGGCGCGCTGGCCGTCCTGGTTGGACTTGGGCACGATGCTGAGAAAGCGCTTGCGGGAATCGCGAAATTTGGTGGCACCGAGCGTCGATTCGAGCTGCACGGTGAGGTCCGCGGAGTGCGCGTTTACGACGACTTTGCTCATCACCCGACCGAGGTTGCTGCTGCTCTGAAGGCGGCCCGAGCCGTAGTCGGAGAAGGCCGCCTAATCACGGTCTTTCAACCGCACCTTTACTCGCGCACCCGCATCATGAAGCGCGAGTTTGCCGAGGCGCTCGAGAGCCTGAGCGACGAGGTGATTGTTATGGATATCTACGCCGCCCGTGAGGATCCCGAGCCTGGTGTAACCGGCGCGTTGGTTTCGAACGAGTTCAAGGATTCAGACAAGGTTCACTATGTGGAGCAGTGGGACGATGTCCCACCGGTCGCGGCCGCGATTGCCAAGCCGGGTGACTTCATCATCACCATGGGTTGTGGTGACGTGTACCGCATGTGCCCGCAGCTGCTGGACGCTCTCCGTAAGTAGTCAGCGAGTTAGTTGTGAAAAAGCCACCTGTGCCGCCGCGCCGACCCAACTCGGGTTCGGCTGGTGCCGCCGGTCGCGCCGGTGCATCCCGCACCGGAAAGCCTGCCAAGCCCGGTCCGGCGAAGGCCCCCGCCAAGGCGAGCCCGGCAGCTGCAGCGCGCACTTTGCGCTCGGTGACCGATCTTGAATCCAAAACGGCCCAGCGTAAACAACGAACCGACGACCGCAGGTCGGCTAGGAGCGCTCTGCGCAAGCAGCTGAGTGAAGTCCGACGTTTCACCAAGGGTTCGAGGCTTCGCCGCGGAATCATTTACAGCTCGGTGGGATCGGTGTTAGCGCTGATTCTGCTGGTCTTGGCAACCATTTACACACCGATGATGTCAATCGACAAGATTGAAATCGTTGGCTTGCATCGAATGAAGGAAGCCACGGTCTCTAACGCGGTCAAGTCGCTGGTTGGAACGCCGCTGACGACCGTAAACGAGGATGACATTCAGAAGCGACTGGCAGGGTTCCCGTTGATTGAGTCATTCACAACAGTTAGCCTGCCGCCTCACACTCTTCAGTTGTTCATACGCGAACGTCAGCCACTGGGAATCGTGACTATCGGTGCCACCGATTACCTTTACGACCCAGCCGGCGTTCAGATTGGCCCCACCACCAAACGATCGAAGTATCCACTGATTTTGGTGAAAGGTAATCCGGCACACAGTGCCAGCTTCAAAGAGGCAGTTTCGGTCCTGATGGCTCTTCCCGCGGATCTGTACCCGAAGGTCGCAAGCATTCAAGCCACTTCGGTGGACGATGTGCGTATTCGCCTTCGCGCCTTCGCAAACTGCCAAATTCTCTGGGGTGATTCATCCAAGTCGCTGCTGAAGAGCAAGGTGCTGCGCGCACTCCTGGACACAGTGAAGAAGCGAAACTTTGTAGTGTTTGACGTCTCGTCACCTACTGCGCCGACTGTCAGGTTCGGCAACTTCTAGTAAACCCGGCCAGATTTTCGGTCAATTTCGCAACACGCCCAGCCGCTTAGCGAATTAATTCCCGCCCTGCTTTTACCTTTCTGGCGCAAGTGAATAATTCGAGAAAAGCCTAACTTTCATCCTTAACTTTAGGGTTTTCGCGAACGATCACAGTTCAAAAAAGCAGCAACCGGAGGAAGCGCAATGAGCGGTTTGAACAACAACTACCTGGCCGTAATCAAGGTCGTCGGTGTGGGTGGCGGCGGTGTCAACGCGCTGAACCGCATGATTGAGTCTGACCTGCGCGGAGTCGAGTTTGTTGCCATCAACACCGACGCGCAGCAGCTGGTAATGAGCGAGGCTCACGTCAAGCTGGACATCGGCCGTGACCTGACTCGCGGACTGGGTGCAGGCGCTGACCCAGAGCTTGGTCGTCAGGCTGCAGAAGACCACGCCGACGAGATTGAGGCCGCGCTAAAGGGCGCCGACATGATTTTCGTGACTGCGGGTGAAGGTGGCGGTACCGGTACCGGCGCTGCTCCGGTTGTCGCACGCATCGCACGCAAGCTTGAGGCTCTGACCGTGGGTGTCGTTACCCGCCCATTCAACTTCGAGGGCAAGCGTCGCGCCGAGCAGGCAGACAAGGGTATCGAGGTGCTGCGCGGCGATGTAGACACCCTGATCGTGGTTCCAAACCAGCGCCTGTTGGACATGGCAAACAAGACCGTTTCGTTCGTTGAGGCCTTCCGCGAGGCTGACAATGTACTGCGCGCCGGCGTGCAGGGCATCACTGACCTAATCACCACCCCTGGTTTGATCAACGTTGACTTCAACGACGTGAAGTCGGTCATGAAGAATGCCGGATCGGCACTCATGGGTATCGGTTCCGCCAAGGGTGACCAGCGTGCCATCCGCGCAGCCGAGGAAGCCATCAGCAACCCGCTGCTCGAAGCGAGCATCGATGGCGCCCACGGCGTATTGATTCAGATCGCTGGTGCCAGCGACCTCGGACTCCACGAGATTGACGAGGCGACTCGTCTGGTTTCGGAGGCAGTCAGCCCGAACGCAAACATCATCTTCGGCTCGACCATCGACGACACTCTGGGTGATGAAGTTCGCGTGACTGTTATTGCCGCCGGCTTCGATGACAACGCACTGCCTTACCGCAAGGCTGAGCGTGAAATCTTCGCACCTAAGGTCACCGAGGCCCCTGCCCCTGCAGTCACCACCAGCTGGTCTGCGCCGGCTGCAGTTGCCACCGAGGTGGTCGAGGCTCCTGCTGAGCCGGTTGCTGAGACCGAAGAACCAGACACCGCGACCGGAGCGATCCCTCAGGCACCAGCCGCCGGGAACCGAGCCACTGGTTCGCTTTGGGGCGACGACCTGGACATTCCAGACTTCCTTCGCTAAGTGACTAACTCCGCCTCCGAGTACGACGCCTCCGGCCTGGCCGAGCGCTACGGTTCGGTCCAGGAGCAAATTACCGACGCCTGTCGACTTGCCGATCGCAACCGCGACGAGGTCACCCTTATCGTGGTGTCCAAGTTTCACCCCGCAGACCTGGTACTCAACCTGATTGAGCTTGGGCAAAGGGATTTCGGCGAGAACAAGGACCAAGAGGCTGGGCCAAAGTCAGCTCAAGTCGCAGATGCTTTGGCAGGACTGGGCCGGGCCGACGAAGTTCCTACTTGGCACTTCATCGGTCAGTTGCAGTCCAACAAGGCCAAGAGCGTTCTTCGCTACGCTAGTTCGATCCACTCGCTGGACCGCCTCTCCCTCCTTGAGGCTCTGGCGAAAGAGCGCAACAAAATTGCGGTTCTCGCCCAAGAAAACGGAATACCGATTGCTCCAGCAACCAAGGTGTTCATCGAGTTGAACCTCACCGATGACCCGGACCGCGGGGGAATCGTCCCCAGCAATCTGCTGTCGTTTGCAGAATTGGTGCTGGCGGCCCCCGGCCTGGATTTGGTAGGCGTAATGGGCGTGGCCAGCCTGGAGGGTCAAGAGGAACGAGATTTCGCGGCCATCCAGAAGGCAAGCGCGGACCTCCAGCGGATTGCCCCGGAAGCCAATCTGATATCGGCAGGGATGTCCAACGACTTCCAGACTGCACTTCGCTTTGGCGCGACACACCTCAGAATTGGCACCGCAATCACGGGTCCGCGCCAATACCTGACCTAACCTGAATTTGTAGCTCGTGGAAGAGCATCAAGATTTTTAGGGAGTGTCATGTCGAACCCAATCAACAAGGCCATTGATTACCTCGGCTGGGGCCGCGGCGAGGGTCAGTTGCCAACCGCACCTGCAGCGCCAGCTGCTGCTCGCTCGGCATCGAGCACTCGCAGCCTAACCCCGCTGCGCGGATCGCGTCGCGCCGGCGACGTCAATGAAATTGTCACCTTCCAGCCGACCGGTTGGGAAGAGTCGAAGGTAATCGCGGCAACCTTCCGCGACGGCACTCCAGTCATCGTTAACATGGCGGACCTCGCAGCAAACGACCAGCGTCGTCTTCTGGACTTCATGCTGGGTCTGCAGCACGGTCTAGAGGGTCACCTGAAGCGGGTAACCAAGACCGTATTCCTACTCAGCCCAACTCACGTAATCGTGAATGAAGAAGGCGAACCAGAGGTCGACGGCATGGATGCCACCGACGACCTCGACATCCGTCGCCCTTACTAAATCTCCCTGGCTGCCATTGGTGGCCTGATACCAAAGCAGGATTTCAATGCCTATCGTTGTAGCGATACTCCAGTGGGCGCTCGAAATCCTGCTTTGGTCTTTTATCGCAAGATTTGTTTTGGATTTAGTGCTCTCGGTGAATCCGCAGTTTCGTCCGCGTGGCCTTTTCCTTGTCCTGGCCGAAATAGTGATGACAGTAACTGATGTCCCACTGAAATTTTTGCGCCGCTTTATCAAGCCGCTAAGGCTGGGGCCAGTTGCCCTCGACTTCTCTTGGACCATCGCGATCTTGCTCGTGAGTATTCTGCAAGGCCTGGTCGCACGCCTAGGTTAGGCTTTTCTAACCCCCTTGGGGTAACCTTTGTTAGTTATCAGTTCGCAACCACGAGGTGCCAGGCATGCCATTGACTCCAGAAGATGTAGTTAATAAGCGGTTCCAGCCAACCAAATTCCGTGAGGGCTACGACCAGGACGAAGTAGACGATTTCCTCGATGAAATCGTTGTCGAACTGCGTCGCCTAAGTCACGAGAACGAGGACCTGCGTCAGCGCCTGCTGGCATCAGAGTCTCGCATTGCAGAACTGCAGCGTTCCGGCGCCGGTCTCGTGGCCCAGATGCAGTCCCCAGCAATCGAAACTGCTGTGACACCGAGTTCCTTCCCAGAGCCAGTCGCAGACATCGCGAGCCTGGATTCCAGCAACACCAACAACCTCCTTCAGCTTGCCCGCAAGTTGCACGACGAGCACGTCGCCGAGGGTATGGCAAAGCGCGATGCACTCATCGCCGAGGGCCACGCGACTGCGGCACGTCTGGTGCGTGAAGCGGAAGCGGCACAGCGCGCTGAGCTCAGCCGCTTCGAGCGCGAGAAGGCCCTCGTTGAGCACACCATCAGTGAGCTGAAGGCTTACGAGCGCGAGTACCGACTGAAGCTCAAGGCATTCATCGAGGCGCAGTTGGCAGACCTCGAGTCGCCTTCATTTGAGCGCCCTGCAAACACTGGCTCGACCCCGCAGCCGGCCATTGGTGCCTTCAACCCAACGAGTGGATTCACTGGCGCAATCCAGATCTAGTGCTCGTGACAAATTCCAAGATCGCACGAGGCCTCTGGTTCTTTCTCGCCGCCCTGTTGGTGGTAATCGCCGACCAAACTGCCAAGGATGCCGCAATCGCGTTCCTGCAGCCTCGAGTTTCATACGAATTCATGGGCAACCTGGTTCGCCTCTACTTGACCTATAACGACTCCGCTGCCTTTTCGATCGGTTTTGGCCAGACCTGGATTTTCACGATCATTAGTGCCGCTGCGGCACTGGCGCTACTTTGGTATCGCACCCGAATCCAGACTCTCGGATGGGCGATCTTGGCTGGAACTGCACTCGGTGGCGTGACCGGAAACTTGATCGATCGCCTGAGCCGTGCTCCGGGTTTTCCAGCCGGCCAAGTAGTCGATTTCATCCAGATCCCATTCAACTTCCCGATTTTCAATATCGCTGACAGTGCGATCTGCATTGTTGCTGTGATTGTTGTGATTCAGATTGCCCGCGGGCGAAAGCTCGGTGGCTAAATGACAGCAAGAATGCTTCCAGTAACTCCTGGCCTGGCCGGTCAACGTGCCGATGCTGGTTTGGCAAAACTCCTAGGTATGTCGCGCAACGCGGTTGCGGACCTGCTAACCGAGGGCTGCGTCTATCAGAATGGCAAACTCCTTGGAAAGTCTGACCGACTAATCGAGGATGCCCTGCTCGAGGTAACTTTGCCCGAGCCGAAGAACCCGCTGGAGATTGTGCCGGTAGAAGTTCCGGGTTTCAAGGTGGTCTTCGAGGATTCGGACATCGTGGTGGTGGACAAGCCAGCCGGTGTTGCCTCGCACCCCTCGGTGGGTTGGGACGGACCAACGGTCGGCGGTGCCTTGCTGGCGCAGGGCATTACGATTTCAACTTCGGGTGCACAGGAGCGCCAGGGAATTGTTCAGCGTCTGGACGTTGGCACGAGCGGCCTGATGGTCCTAGCCAAGAGTGAGATCGCTTACAGCGTGCTCAAGCAGGCCTTCCGCGACCGCACTGTGCACAAGGTTTATCATGCGGTGATTCAGGGACTTGCGGATCCACTGGCAGGAACCTTCGATGCACCGATTGGCCGCCACCCGAAGCACGAATTCAAGTTTGCTGTGATGCAGGACGGCAAGCCATCGGTGACCCATTATGAAACCATCGAGGCGTTCCCCTCGGCATCTTTGGTGGAGATCGTTTTGGAGACCGGACGCACCCACCAGATTCGCGTGCACTTCAGCGCATTCCGGCATCCTCTGGTTGGTGACACGATGTATGGCGCCGACCCGGTTTTGGCGGCCAAAGTGGGACTGGACCGGCAGTGGCTACACGCGCTTAGGTTGAGTTTCACACACCCGACCAGTGGTGAACCGGTGGCTTTCGAAAGCACCTATCCAGCTGAATTGCAACACGCTTTGGATGTGCTTCGGGGCTAAGAAAGTTGTCGCTGCCGGCTAGTAAAGTTATTGCCTAGGCCGATAAAAGTGGCGCGCGATTAAGGGTAGGTGACTGTGGCTAACGAAGATTCCTTCGTGCACCTGCACGTCCACACCGAGTACTCGATGCTTGATGGCGCCGCCAAAATTAAGCCGCTGGTTGCAGAGGCCGCCAAAATGGGAATGCCTGCGATTGCCATTACCGACCACGGAAATAACTTCGGCTCATTCGAGTTTTACAAGGCTGCAAAAGCAGCCGGCGTCAAGCCGATTATTGGCACCGAGGCCTACATTACGCCCGGCACTCCGCGCGGGGATCGCACCCGAGTTCGTTGGGGTGACGACGGTGGCGGAGACGACGTTTCTGGTGGTGGCGCCTACACTCACATGACCTTGCTGGCAGAAACCACCGAGGGCATGCACAACCTCTTCCGGCTCTCATCGCTGGCATCTATCGAGGGCTATTTTTATAAGCCACGCATGGACCGCGAGCTACTTTCGAAGTATGCCAAGGGCATCATCGCAACCACCGGTTGTGTCGGTGGTGAGGTTCAGACCAAGTTGCGATTGGGTTTGTACCAAGAGGCGGTAGAGGCCGCGGCTGAATTCCGCGACATTTTCGGACCCGAAAACTTCTTCGCCGAAATCATGGATCACGGCATCGGTATCGAGCGGCGAACCATGAATGACCTCATCAAGCTGGCGAAGGATCTCAAAATCCCGCTGCTAGCTACAAACGACTTGCACTACACCCACGCGCACGATGCCGATGCCCACGCTGCTCTGCTGTGCGTCCAATCGGGATCAACCCTGGCGGATCCAAACCGCTTCAAGTTTGACGGACAAGAGTTTTACCTGAAGAGTCCAGCGGAGATGCGTGCCATCTTCAAGGATCACCCAGACGCTTGCGATAACACCCTCTTGATTGCCGAGCGCTGCGACGTCCAGTTCGTCGAAAACCAGGACCTGATGCCGCGCTTCCCGGTTCCGGAGGGTCACACCGAGGACAGCTGGTTCGAGGCCGAAGTTATGGCCGGCATGAACCGCCGATTCAAGAACAGCGTCCCAGAGGCTCAGGCTAAACAGGCCGCCTACGAGGTTGAAGTCATCAAGAAGATGGGCTTCCCGGGCTATTTCTTGGTGGTTGCTGACTTCATCTCTTGGGCTCGAGAGCAGGGAATCCGAGTCGGTCCGGGCCGTGGTTCGGCTGCCGGTTCCATCGTTGCCTACGCGATGGGCATCACCGAGCTGGACCCGGTGCACCACGGTCTAATCTTCGAGCGCTTCCTGAATCCAGAGCGAATCTCGATGCCCGATATCGATGTCGACTTCGATGACCGTCGCCGTGGCGAAGTGATCAAATACGTGACTCAGAAGTACGGTTCGGATCGCGTTGCACAGATCGTCACCTACGGCACCATCAAGGCCAAGCAATCGCTGAAGGATGCAGCCCGAGTTTTGGCGATGCCTTACTCGGTGGGAGAACGCCTTACCAAGGCGATGCCCCCTATGGTTTTGGGCAAGGATGTCTCGCTGGGCGAGATTATGAACAAGCCCGAGTCCAAAGAGGCGGATGAGAAGTCACGATACAAAGAGGCTCAGGAATTCCGCGACATCGTCGCCTCGGACGACGATTCCGCCAAGACGCTAGAACTGGCCATGGGTCTGGAGGGTCTGAAGCGCCAGTGGGGTGTTCACGCGGCAGGTGTGATCATGTCCGCCGAGCCGCTGCTGGATGTACTTCCGATCATGAAGCGCGAAGACGACGGCGCGATCATCACTCAGTTCGACCAACCACCGTGTGAGGCGCTTGGTCTACTGAAGATGGACTTCCTGGGTCTGCGCAACCTGACTGTTCTCGAAGACGCACTCGCAAACATCAAGAGCAACCGCAACCAGACCGTAGTGCTGGAAGACCTAGACCTTGACGCCGATAAGCCCACCTACGAGTTGCTATCGCGCGGTGACACCCTGGGTGTGTTCCAGCTGGACGGCGACAACATGCGGTCGTTGCTGCGAATTCTCAAGCCCACCGAGTTCGAGCACATCTCGGCTGTGATCGCCCTGTACCGCCCGGGCCCGATGGGTATGAACTCGCATATCAACTACGCCCAGCGTAAGAACGGGCTGCAGCAGATCGAAGCTCTGCACCCGGAGCTTTCCAAACCGTTGGAGGAAATTCTTGGCCCAACCTACGGCCTGATCGTATATCAGGAACAGGTAATGGCGGTGGCTCAAAAGGTAGCCAACTTCACCCTTGGTCAAGCAGACCTGCTTCGCCGTGCCATGGGTAAGAAGAAAAAGGAAGAGCTGGACAAGCAGTACGAGGGATTCTCGGCTGGAATGCGCGAGAACGGCTACTCCGATGGGGCCGTAAAGGTGATTTGGGATACGCTGCTGCCATTCGCCGACTATGCCTTCAACAAGGCTCACTCTGCAGGCTATGGCGTGCTTTCCTACTGGACTGCCTATCTAAAGGCGAATTTCCCAGCCGAGTACATGGCCGCACTCCTTACCTCGGTTCGTGATTCCAAAGACAAGCTCGGGCTTTACCTGAACGAGTGTCGACGTCAGGGAATCCAGGTTCTCTCACCAGATGTGAATGCTTCGTTCACCGCTTTCACTGCGGTTGGGGACGACATCCGCTTTGGCCTGGGTGCGGTCCGCAATGTCGGCGCCAACGTGGTCGAGGGCATCGTTGAAGCCCGCGAAACAAAAGGCGCGTTCACTTCTTTCGGGGACTTCTTGAAGAAGATTCCTCCGGTCGTGTGCAACAAGCGCACCATTGAAGCTCTTATCAAGGCGGGTGCCTTCGACTCGCTAGGTCATTCTCGCCGCGCGCTCTTCGAGATTTTCGAGGAGGCGGTTGATGCTGAAACCGGCGTGAAGAAAAACGAGGCCATTGGCCAGGTTGATCTGTTTGGTGATTTCTTCGGTGGTGAGGACGCAGGTGTGTCCGTTCCGGACCTAGCCGAGTGGAACAAGCGCGACAAGTTGGCATTCGAACGAGAAATGCTGGGTCTCTATGTTTCAGACCACCCGCTAGCTGGCCACGAGAAGGTCCTGAGCCGCTATCAAGACAAAACCGTGGTGGAGATTCGTCCAGCGGGGCTAAACGAAGAGGGTGTCGAGGAAGTAGGCGGACTTCGAGACGGTGACATCATCTCGGTCGCGGGTCTAATCACTTCGGTTCAGAACCGTGTTGCCCGCGCCAGCGGAAACCCCTGGGCTGCCGTGGTGCTGGAGGATTTCACCGGCGAGTTGCAGGTGACCTTCATGGGCAAGGTCCATGCCGAGTTTGTCTCACAACTCAAGACCGATCAGGTCGTCTCAATCAAGGGTCGATTGCGTGAGCGTGACGAGGCGTTCAGCCTCAGTGCCATGTCCATGCAGATTATCGACGTGGGCTCGGAGGAAGAATCTTCGGCGCCGATCCACCTTCGGATTCCGGCCCTGCAGGCGACTCGGGAAACCCTGACCGAACTTGATCGAATCTTGCGCCAGTACCCGGGCTATACCGAGGTTTACGTCTCGTTGACCGGTTTGGAAGAAGAGCAGCTGTTCATGCTTCCCACCGCCGTCAAGGTGACTGGAGAGCTCTATGGCGAGCTGAAGGTATTGCTTGGCCGCGCTGCTGTTGGAGCGCCTCGTCAAGACATTGTGACCGATGAGGTTGAATCTCCTGAACTCGATGCTTCGCTGGAGGCACCAGCGCTGCACGAGGAGCTCCCAGAGCCCCCAGAAGACCTGTAGGCGGCTTTAGTTCAGCTCGCCAGCTGGATAGTGGTAGCCGCGCTTGTAATAGAGCAGAGCATCGTCCTCGGCGCCTACGCCACCGGCGACCACATCGGCAATCACAACCGCATTGCTCTCGACATTGATCACTTCACGAACCTTGGCAATCAACACCGAGGTGGAATCCGGGAAAACCGGCATGCCCTCAGGTCCGCGTTCCCAATCCGGCGTCTCGAAACGCTTGGTGTGATCCGCCGCCATGCGCTGAGCCAGCTTCAGATTGCGCTGGCCGAGGGTGTGAACTGCAACGTGACTGGTCTTGGAAATCGCATCCCAACTTGAGGACCCGCATGCCACCGAGAACATGATCAGCGGGGGATTGGCACCCAGCGAGGTCATCGAGGTTGCAGTGAAACCAACTGGGTTTCCCTCGGTGTCATTGCAGGTGATTATTGAAACCCCAGACGCGTGACGACGGAAGGTCGTGAGCAGGGATTCGGTGTGGGTTTTGGTGGTGTCAAACTCAAGCATTCATATCTCCGACTTACAGGTTACTCCTGCCCGTAAAATTGACTTCTACCCAGGAGGGGCATCACGTGACCAATTCCGTCATTCGAACGCTTGACCTAACCGCTGGTTTCGCCAACCAGCAGGTCAACCAGCTGGTGCCGCGTGCCTCGGTAGATGTAAACATTGCACTTGAATCTGTTCTTCCGTTGATTGATGATGTTGCGGCTCGTGGTCTGCAAGCTGTGGTCGATGTGACGATTGCACGTGACGGAGTGGACCCAAACCCGGTTCGGGTCAGCCAAAACGAAATCGATGCCGCCGTTGCAAACCTAGAGCCACAGCTGCGCCGAGCCATCGAGGAATCAATCGACAGGGTTCGTAAGGTATCGCGTGCAAACCTGCCGCAGAACACCTCGGTGACTCTTGCAATAGACGCCAAGGTGCGCCAGCGTTGGCAGCCAGTGGACTCGGTGGGTCTGTATGTTCCTGGCGGCAAGGCCGTCTACCCCTCAAGCGTGATCATGAACGTGGTTCCAGCACAGGTTGCGAACGTTCCTCGTTTGGCTATTGCCTCACCCGCCCAGAAAGACTTCGGCGGGCGTCCGCACCCGACCGTTTTGGCAACCGCAGGACTTCTTGGCGTCACCGAGATTTACTCAATGGGAGGGCCGGCTGCGGTAGCGGCCTTTGCCTATGGCCTGCCTCAGCTTGAGATGGATCCGGTGCAGCTGGTAACCGGTCCGGGAAACATTTACGTTACCGCGGCAAAGCGTGCACTTCGAGGCCGGATTGGCATTGACAGTGAAGCCGGTACCACCGAGATTCTGGTCCTGGCCGACTCCAGCGCGGATGCCCGCCTCATTGCCTATGACCTGGTGAGCCAGGCTGAACACGACGAGGCTGCCGCTTCGGTTCTGGTTACCGATAGTGCTGAACTTGCCGCCAGGGTTGCATCCGAACTTCCGGGTTTGATTGCTGCGACTCACCACAGTGAGCGTGTCGCCACCGCGCTGGCGGGGCAGCAGAGCGCTTTGGTGGTTGTCGCCTCCTGGGCCGATGCCGTTCGCTTCAGCAACGAGTACGCCACCGAGCACCTGGAGATCCACTCGGTGGACGACGAGGCCACACTGGAACAGATCACCAATGCCGGCGCCATTTTCTTGGGAAAGTATTCGCCGGTCAGCTTGGGCGACTACATGGCGGGATCCAGTCACGTCTTGCCAACCGGCCAGCAGGCCAAGTTTGGCTCTGGCCTTGGAGTTCACTCCTTCCTCAGGGTGCAGCAGGTGATTGACTACGGGCGTGCCGGTTTGGAGCCAATCGCCACGCTGGTGGACGGATTCGCTCAGGCCGAAGGCCTGCCAGCTCACGGCCAGGCCATTACTGCGCGCTTCAACGACTAGTTGCCGAACCTTCGACCACAAGATATAGTGGTTGAAACACCGCGAGTGTCCAGATGTGGCCTTGGGATGTTACTCAAAAGCGAGTAGAGGTACAAAATGCACTGTCCGTTCTGTCGATTCCCAGATTCCCGTGTCATGGACTCGCGTACGACCGAAGACGGATCGGCAATTCGCCGCCGCCGCCAGTGCCCGGAATGCGGCTCGCGATTCTCTACCACCGAAACCGCCAGTCTCTTGGTCATCAAGCGCAACGGCGTGCTTGACCCGTTTAGTCGCGAGAAGATCGTGAACGGTGTTCGTAAGGCCTGCCAAGGTCGCCCAGTGACCGACGGCGATCTAGCGCTGCTGGCCCAGACCGTTGAAGAGGCGGTCCGAGCCACTGGTGTTGCCCAGATCGAGGCCAACGACATTGGCCTGGCAATCCTGGAGCCACTGCGCAAGCTAGACGAGGTGGCCTACATGCGCTTCGCCAGCGTCTATCAGGGCTGGGAAAGCCTGGAAGACTTCGAGCAGGCCATTAAGCTGATGCGCTTGGAGCACCAGGCCGAAGCCTCTGGCTCGGCAGCCGAAACCGAATGAAAATGCCGCATGGCGGCAAACCCGCTAAGTCAGGCTTGAGGGCCGCGCTTTCTTCATTTCTGGTTGGTGTCTTGGCCAGCACTCTGATGCCCGTCGGTGCCGCGCAAGCCGCATCTGGACCACAGCTGTTGGTTGGCATTTACACCGAGGGCGGCTTCATCTCGCCCACCTGGTCGGTATCTCGCATTCCACAGTTACTGGTCTATTCCGACGGCAGCGTGATCGCAGAGAATCAGCGCCCGACACGCGGTTACATTCACGAGGCTTTGACCGGTAAAACCGCTGCCGGAGCCGCCACCTCATTCGCGGTGGAGCTCCTTCGCCTGGCCAAGACCCCCAAGGGTGGTTGGGGGTTTCCAGGAGTCGCAGATGTACCAAATACGCGTGTCAAAGTGAGCCTGGGTGGAAAGCGCTTGGATAACTCGGTCTATGCCTTGGCATTTACCAATGGCCCGCAGCTAACGGCCAGCCAGATCGCCGCCAGGAAGGCTTTGGCCGGGGCTATAGCTAAGTTCCAGAAGAGCCTGAATGTCACCAAGCCGTACCAGCCTGTTCTGTATGAAGTCCGCGGGCAGACCGCGATTATGGGCGGTCCAGTGAGCGGTGGTGTTGGGATGGCCAATCCGGCAGCCGTGTACTGCGCGTCGATCGGTGGCGAAACCGGAATTATTGAGACACCTGAGGGGCAAGCGGGTACTTGCACTCTATTTGGCGGCGAAGTTGTGGATGAGTGGGTGCTTTACCGAAAGGCGCTAGCGACTTTGTCCAGCTGGCCTGAGGGCTACACAGTACCGAGTTCCCCGGATCCAATCGCTGGTCTGTCATGCGTGATCATCCCGGCTCGCAAACTTGTGAAGCAACTCTCAGTCGATAACGAATTTGGTCGCTGGTTACTGCCTTCAGGCCAGGCGTTCACTGTAATACTGCGGCCGGTACTTCGCGGCGAAAAGGCCTGCCACCGTAGTGCCTAGCCCCTAAGGCTTAAAGCAAATGGTCCGCCTCGGAAGAGGCGGACCATTTTGATTCTTGTCTAGAGGCTCATGCTCTTGCCGGCCGAGCCAAGCTCCTTGGCGGCCTCGACGACGCGAGCCGACATGCCAGCCTCGCCAATCTTGCCCCAGGCGCGTGGGTCGTAAGCCTTCTTGTTTCCGACCTCGCCGTCAACCTTCAGGACGCCGTCGTAGTTGGTGAACATGTGGGCGGCGATTGGGCGGGTGAACGCGTACTGCAGGTCGGTGTCGATGTTCATCTTGATTACACCGTGGCTAACAGCCAGTGCGATCTCCTCTGGGGTCGAGCCCGAACCACCGTGGAACACGAGGTCGAATGGCTTGTCCTTGCCGTACTTGGCGCCAACGGCTGCCTGGATCTCGCCCAGAAGTTCTGGCTTGAGAACGACGTTACCTGGCTTGTAGACACCGTGGACGTTTCCGAAAGTGAGAGCAACCATGTAGCGGCCGTTCTCACCGAGGCCGAGTGCCTCCGCGGTCTGAAGACCGTCAGCTGGAGTCGTGTACAGGTGCTCGCCGTGGCCGCCCTCTACGCCATCTTCCTCGCCACCGACAACTCCGACCTCAATCTCCAGAACGGCGCCGATTCCCTTGGTGAGGGCAAGCATTTCCTTGGCGATGGTCAGGTTTTCGGCCATTGGAACAGCTGAGCCGTCCCACATGTGCGAGTTGAACAATGGGTCCTGGCCGGCGCGAACGCGCTCCTGCGACAGGGCAATCAGTGGGCGAACAAAGCTGTCGAGCTGGTGCTTCGCGCAGTGGTCGGTGTGGAGAGCCACGGTGATGCCGTAGTTCTTGGCAACCTCGCGGGCAAATGCGGCCATGGCAGCGGCACCGGAAGCCATGTTCTTGATGGTCGGGCCGCTCCAGTAGTCGCCACCGCCGGTGGTTACCTGGATGATGCCATCCGAACCAGCCTCAGCCAAGCCGGCTAGTGCTGCATTCAGGGTCTGGGAAGAAGAAACGTTGATTGCTGGGTACGCGAAGCCGTGGTTCTTGGCGCGGTCAAGCATTTCGACGTACTGGTCTGGAGTTGCTACTGGCACGAGGTGCTCCTAGGTGCGTAGGGGTTGAAAACGGCGCAAATCGCCAAAAAGCTGCATCTTTGGGCTTCCCTACGATGTTACCAATAGAGTAAGGGGCAAGGGGAGGAGACACATGACCAGCACCCATCTGGGGCAGCCAACTGTGGACATCTTCGCGGCCACTATTGCCGCGGCCGTTGGAAGTTGGCGTCTCGTCGGAGCAGGTAACAAGCTCGCCGTCGATGGCGCTGCGGTGGATGCCATGCGCGCCTCGCTCCGAGGTGCCGACTTCGGGGGAGTAGTCGTTATCGGTGAGGGCGAGAAAGACGAAGCCCCGATGCTCTACAACGGTGAAATCATCGGAATGGGGCAACCGCTGGAATGGGACATCGCTGTGGATCCAATCGACGGAACCGCGCTCGCAGCCGAGGGCGTACCGGGAGCCGTGAGTGTTATGGCTGCGGCGACCAGGGGTGGCATGATGGCGGCCCCCGAGGTCTATTACATGCAGAAGATTGTTGCTGGGCCAGCCGCTCGTGGAATATTGAATCTTGACTACAGCCCAGAGAAAAACATCGAACTTCTGGCTGAAGAACTGGGTAAGCCGGTCTCAGAGCTAAACGTGGCCGTGATAGACAAGGGTCGCAACCGCGAATTGATCAAGCGAGTCCAGGACTGCGGAGCTAACTGGGTTAAGTTTGCCGAGGGTGACGTGGCCATGGCTGTCGCCGCAGCGGTTGGGGATGTCGGCGTCGATCTGCTTCTTGGTATCGGGGGCAACCCCGAGGGCGTCGTCACTGCCTGTGCCGTTCAGGCTCTCGGTGGCTTCATGGAGGGTAGGCTCATGCCGCTAACTCCTGATGAGATGAGCCGGGCGCTGGGCGCTGGGTACGACGTTGAGCGCAAGTACACCTTGGACGAATTGGCCAAGGGGGAGCGGTTCATCTTTGTCCTAACTGGGATCACCGATGGATTGCTCACTGCGGGCATTCGCGAGGTAGACGGTGATTTGCACTTGCAGTCATTCGTGCTTGACTCTGACTTCCCCGAAGCAAG
>JBEGRP010000007.1:0-16233 GCA_041180345.1 Actinomycetota bacterium
ACTGAGTCGGTGGTCATAATCGCCTCGGCCGCTTGCTGGCCATTGCTGGCATTCAGGTTCGCAGCCGCTGCCTCGACTCCAGCGAGCAGCTTCGGTCGATCCAGCTGATCACCGATAAGGCCGGTCGAACAAACCAGGACATCTCCGGCAGAAACTCCCAGAAGTTCGGCCACCTTTTCTGCAGTGGCGTGTGTGGTCTGGAAACCCTCTGGCCCCGTGTAGCAGTTTGCGCCACCCGAGTTCAAAATGATGGCTTCAACTTCGCCGTCGGCAATCACCTGCTTGCTCCAAAGCACTGGATTGGCAAGACAGCGGTTGGTGGTAAAGACTGTTGCGGCAGCTTTCAGAGGACCCTGATTGACGACCAGCGCTACGTCCTTGTTGCCGTTCTTCTTCAAACCTGCTGCGACTCCGGCAGCGACAAAGCCCTTGGCTACGGTTACTGTCATGGTGCCACTCCGTTCACGGTCAGCCCGGTGTCCTCTGGGAGGCCTAGCGCCAGGTTCAGCGACTGAATCGCAGCCCCAGCGGTACCCTTCACCATGTTGTCGATTGCGGAAACGATAACAGCCCTACCCGCATGCTCATCGATCGCGATACCGATCAAGCAGGTGTTGACGCTCAGAGTGCTAGCGGTGCTTGGGAACTGACCCTCGGGCAGCAGTCGGACGAACTTCTCGTTGCCATAGGCCTTTTCGTAGGCGGCACGCAGTTGCTCGGCGGTTACGCCGTCGACCAGCTTGGCGGTGTTTATGGCCAGAATTCCCCGGCTCATTGGAACCAGCGCTGGGGTGAAATTCAAGACCACCGAACGACCGGATGCATGGCGCAGGTTCTGCTCAATCTCCGGGGTGTGACGGTGTACACCACCAACGCCGTAGGCCGAAGCCGACCCCATGATTTCGCTAGCCAAAAGGTTGGTCTTGAGGGTGCGTCCAGCGCCCGAAGTTCCAACCGAAAGTGCGCTCACGATGTCGTGTGGCTCAAGCAGAACTTCGGCCAATCCCGGTGCCAAGGCAAGGGTGATGGCGGTCGCGTTGCAACCAGGGACGGCAATTCGCTTTGCTCCCTGCAGGTTCTTGCGCTGTTTGTTTTTGCCACCCTCAACTAGAAGTTCTGGCATTCCGTAGGTCCAGTGGCCGGCATAGTTTCCGCCGTAAAACTTGACCCAGTCCGCCTCATTTTCCAAACGGAAGTCAGCGCCACAATCCAGCACCAAGGTCTCTGGTGAAATCCACGCGGCAACCTCGGCGCTCTTGGTGTGAGGCATAGCGAGGAAAACGATGTCATGACCAGCAAGAGTGGCCGCGTCTGTTGGCGCAAATACCATGTCGGCGTGTTCGACAAGGTGTGGATGCAGGCTAGCGACTCGCTCGCCGACATTGCTATTTGCCGTGACGGTTTTCACCGAGAGCTGCGGATGCTGCGAAATCAGACGCAGCAGTTCACCACCGACATAGCCGCTGGCACCGGCGATTGCTACCGAGTAGACCATCTTGCTTCCTGTTCTGTCTCTCCCAAAGGGACGGTTGGTGATTGCTTGGCTAGCCGCGAATTGTCGCCCCGTGACGCTGGTTAGCTAGGGCAACTCCGGCCGCCTTAGATTCCGAGGCCTCGGCCTGGGTAAGCGTGCGATCGGTGGCGCGGAAACGAAGGGCAAAAGTCAGTGACTTGTGGCCCTCCGGGATCCCCTGGCCGCGGTAGTCGTCGGTGAGCTGAATGTGCTCCAACAGCGGACCAGCGCCCTCGACAATCGCCTGACTTAGGCTTGCCGCCGGGATATCTGCAGCAACCACGAGCGACACGTCCTGGGTGGCAGCAGGCTGGGTGTAAACCGCACCTGCCTGCACCGACTCCGGAGCCAAAGCACCGAGTTGATCCAGGTTGATCTCCAGTGCGCCGACACGACGGGGCAGGTGGTTTTCTGCGGCCAACGCTGGGTCAAGTTCACCGGCATAGCCGACAATCTGGTGTCCAGCCTCGGTGCTTACAAAGATTTCTGCGGTGCGACCTGGGTGGTAGCCCTTAGGCGAAGCTTGACGCACTTCAACCTGCACACCGAGGGCCAAGGCGACTACTCGTGCGGCCTGAATAGCGTCCTGATAACCCGCGGCCTCCGCCTTGGTGCCAACCTGCTGCAGGTTTCGGTCACCGAGGAACAGGGCAGCCAAGTGCTTTGGCTGAACTGGAATGGTTCCCTCCAGCGCGGCTAGAGCCTTGGCATCTGGACGCTCGTTACCGACTGGTAGGTCGGCATTACGGGTCACAGTTTTGGCTGGGTGGAAAACCGAACCAACTTCGAAGATCGAAAGGTTGGTGAGCCCACGGGAGTGGTTACGTGCAGCTGCTTCGATCAGAGCGGGCAGGATTGATAGGCGCATGTTTGACGCCTGACCCTGCAGCGGGTTAGCCAACTTGACGACGGCGGGAGCCGAATTGGATCCCGTCTGAGTTCCAGCATTTCCAGCAACAGCAACCCACTCGACCTGAGCATCCGTGATGAACGGGTAGTTCAGAACCTCGGTGATTCCGGCTGCAGCCAGTGCGTTGGCAACCTTGCGGCGCTGCTGCTGGGCCACGGTATAGCCACGACCCGGAGGTGCGACTGGGAGTCGTGTCGGGATCCGGTGGTAACCGGTGATTCGCGCCACTTCCTCGACCAGGTCGGTCTTGTGCTTCAGGTCAGGACGCCAGGTCGGAGGAATGACTTCAAAGCCACCATCGACGTGAGCCACGACGCAGCCGATTTCTTGCAGAACTTTAGCGATTTCTGCAGGCTCGTAATCCACGCCAACTAACTGACTGGCGAAATCTTCTGGCAACCAAATGGTTGGCTGTGGTTCGTAGCCTCGGTAATCAGCACCAAACCACTGTGCCTCACCACGGGCGTGAACCTCCAGCAGCTGTACAACGCGAGCAACAGCATGCTTGGCCATCGAGTGGTCTACGCCGCGCTCGAAACGCTTTGAAGCTTCCGAAGGCAACTTGTGGCGGCGAGCACTGCGAGCAATGCTCACTGGGTCAAAGTTTGCGCCCTCGATCAGAACGTTGACGGTGCCGTCAGTGACCTCGGTGGATTCGCCACCCATGACGCCGGCCAGGCCGATGGCTCCCGAGTCATCGGCGATGACGAGGTCCTCTGGGTCTAGCTTGCGAATGACACCGTCGAGGGTCTTGAGGGTCTCGCCCTTTTTGGCGCGACGGACCTGCATTCCACCCTGCAACTTGTCGAAGTCATAGGCGTGAATCGGCTGGCCGAGCTCCAGCATCACGTAGTTCGTGATGTCGACAATCAGCGAGATGGAACGCATGCCGGCCAGCTTGAGCCGGGAAACCATCCACGGCGGGGTTGGTCGGGTTGCATCGAGACCGGTCACCTGACGCAGCACGAATCGGGTGCAGCCAGCCTTGTCGCGAATCGGCGCTTGGTCGTCAACGGTTAGCGGGAAACCCTCGGTCGACTGCGGTTCGGCGTTGCCAGCTGGGTCGCGGAAAGCAGAACCAGTCGCGTGCGCGTATTCACGAGCTACGCCACGGATGCTCAGGCAGTAACCGCGGTCCGGAGTCACGTTGACTTCGGCAGCTTTGTCGTCAAGGTGCAGTAGCTCCTTGGCGTCGGATCCAATCTTCGGGTCCAAGTTGAGTTCGTGAAGACGCAGGATTCCGCCATGGTCTTCGCTGATGCCAAGCTCGCGGCCGGAGGCCAACATGCCGTCGGAAACGTGTCCGTAAGTCTTGCGCGCAGCGATGGCAAATGGGCCAGGTAGAACTGAGCCTGGGAGGCAAACTACGACTTTGTCGCCAACTTCGAAGTTGCTGGCACCACACACGATTCCGCGAATGTCAGCGCCGCCATCGGCCGCCTTCTCACCCTCGGGGGCAACCTGAACCTGGCACCAGCGGATGGTTTTGCCATTGGACTGCTCTTCCGGAACGAACTCCAGAACTTTACCCACGACGACCGGACCGGTCACGTCGTAGCCGTGAGCGCCCTCTTCTTCCAGACCAACCTTGACCAGTTCTGCCATCACCGATTCTGGGGTGGCGTCACCTGGCAGGTCTACATACTCTGCCAACCAATTCAACGGAACGCGCATTACAGCACCAATCCAAACTGCTCGCTGAAACGCACATCTGCTTCAACCATGTCGTGCATGTCCTTGACGTCGTTACGGAACATCAGGGTGCGTTCAATACCCATACCGAAAGCGAAACCGGAATAGACCTCAGGATCGATTCCAGCTGCCTTCAAAACATTTGGGTTCACCATTCCGCAACCGCCCCACTCGACCCAACGAGCGCCGCCCTTGGCTCCCGGGTGCCAAACGTCAAGCTCGGCAGAAGGCTCGGTGAATGGGAAGAACGATGGGCGCAGGCGAATCTGAGCCTCGGGGCCGAACATGCTTCGAGCAAAGTGCTCCAGCGTTCCTCGGAGGTCTGCCATGGTTAGGTTTTTGTCGATTGCCAGACCCTCAACCTGGTGGAATACCGGGGTGTGGGTCGCATCGAGTTCGTCGGTTCGGAAGACGCGTCCGGGGCACAGCACGTAAATCGGCACTTCGCGCTGCAGCATGGAACGGACCTGAACCGGAGAGGTGTGGGTACGCAAAACCAAGTGGCTTTCGACTGGCTCGACGAAGAAGGTGTCCTGCATTGCTCGTGCAGGATGGTCAGCATCGAAGTTCAAGGCGTCGAAGTTGAACCATTCGTTCTCAACCTCTGGGCCTTCTGCAATCTCCCAACCCATTCCCACGAAGATGTCGGAGATCTGCTCCTGAAGCAGTGAAAGCGGGTGGCGAGCGCCTAGTGGCGCAAGCAAAGGCGCTGCGGTGACGTCGACGGACTCCGCAGCAAGCTTGGCGTGCTCTTCGGCCGCAAAGAGCTCGGTCTCGCGCGCGGTGTAAGCCTGAGTGATCTGGCCGCGAGCCTGACCAACGATCTTTCCAGCCTCTGCCTTAAACTCAGCGGCTAGCTTACCCAGCTGACCGTTCAGTTCGACGATTGCAGATTGCTCACCGAGAACAGCGGCACGGGCGCTCTTCAAGGAGGCCAGATCTGAGGCGGCAGCGATGGCGGCAAGCGCCTGCTGAACTACGGCCTCAACCTGGGCGGCAGAGATTGGATTTGCGCTACTCATAAGGCTTCAAGTCTACCTTTAGAGGCTAGTTCTTGCCCCTAAGAGCGCTGGGCAAAAGCGGTCTGATAGAGACAGACGCTGGCCGCAGTAGCCAGATTTAGGCTTTCGGCAGGTCCGTAGAGTGGCAAGCCCACCACGCGATCTACAGCTGCCAAAGTCTCCGGCTCAAAACCCCAGGCTTCGTTGCCGAAAACCCAGGCGGTTGGCTTGGTTAGCGTGCCAGCCGGTAATTCGGTGATGAGGTCACCGCCGCCGTCAGCGGCAAATACCTGGATCCCCGCTGCCTTGAGTGAGGCAATGGCGGATTCCACGGTGACGCCCTGCACGATCGGCAGGTGGAAGAGCGACCCGGTGGTAGAACGGACCACCTTTGGGTTGTAGATGTCGACACTGTTGTCGGTGAAGATCACAGCATCGGCGCCGGCAGCGTCGGCTGCCCGCAGGACGGTACCAGCATTACCCGGGTCCCGCACCTGAGAAAGCACTGCAACCAGCTTTGGTTTGGTCTTGAGCACCGAGTCCAGGCTCACGTGCAGCTGCTGGCAGACCGCCAGAACACCCTGCGGGGTGGTGGTGTCGCACATTGCCTCGAGCACACGATCGTTGACCAGAGTCAACTCGACGCGGGCGCGATGCAGGCGTTCAAAAAGCTGCGGGTAGCGGTCTACGCACTCTTGGGTCGCGTAGAGCTCGACGATTGACTTGGGAGTATCCGCGGCCTCTTTCAGACCCTGCGGCCCCTCAAGCAGAAAGAGCCCGGTCTGGGACCGGGCGTCTTTCTTTGAGAGCCTTGCGACCCCTTTGACCAAACTGGACTTGGGATCGATCAGCATTTTGAAACTAGTTAGCCTTTGGGGCCGAGGTGTCTGCAGGCAGAGCAGCCTTAGCGCTTGCAACCAGCTTGCTGAAGGTAGCTGCGTCGTTTACGGCCAGGTCGGCCAGGATACGACGGTCAACTACGATTCCAGCCAGGTTCAGGCCCTGGATGAAGCGGTTGTAGGTCATTCCGTTGGCGCGGGCAGCTGCGTTGATGCGCTGGATCCACAGACGACGGAAGTTGCTCTTGCGGTCGCGACGGTCGTTGTATGCGTAGACCAGCGAGTGCAGCATCTGCTGCTTGGCCATACGGTACAGACGCGAACGCTGACCACGGTAGCCCGAGGCGCGCTCGAGGACTACGCGACGCTTCTTGGCGGCGTTAACCGCATTTTTTACACGTGCCATTTATGTGCTCCTAAGTTCTGGGCCGGCGACTAGCGGCCGAGCTGCTTCTTGATGGTCTTGAAGTCGGCTGCCGAGACCAGCTGGTCCTGGTTCAGACGACGGGTGCGACGGCTCGACTTGTGCTCCATGTTGTGGCGCATGTTGATCTGTTCCTTCATGAGCTTGCCGCTACCGGTGAAGCGGAAACGCTTCTTGGCGCCCGAGTGGGTCTTCTGCTTTGGCATTGCTTTCTCCTAGTTCTGGTCGACTATTCAGCCGACGCGGTTGGTTGGACTGCCTCGCTGGCTTCCGGCGCCGACTTCTCGACGCGTTCTGCTGCGCGCTTGGCTTCGGCCTTGGCCTCTGCCTTGTTCTTCAATGGACCGATGACCATCACCATGTTGCGACCATCAATCGATGGACTGGATTCAACCGAACCCAGGGTGTTGATCTCTTCGGCAAGCTTTTGGAGCAGCTTGAAGCCCATTTCTGGACGGGACTGCTCGCGACCACGGAACACGACCATGACCTTCACCTTGTCGCCAGCCTTGAGGAATTTCTCAATCTGGCCACGCTTGGTGCCGTAGTCGTGATCATCGATCTTTAGTCCGAAACGAACCGTCTTCAAGACGGTGTTGACCTGGTTCTTACGAGCCTCGCGCACCTTTTGCGCGGCCTCGTACTTGAACTTGCCATAGTCCATCAGCTTTGCAACTGGTGGCTTGGACATCGGTGCAACCTCGACTAGGTCAAGGTCGGCCTCTTGCGCCATGCGCAGGGCGTCTTCAATACGGACTACACCAACCTGCTCTCCGTTTGGGCCGACGAGGCGGACCTCTGGCACACGGATGCGCTCGTTGATACGTGGATCGCTGATCTGTTGCTCCTATGACGTGACTTGGCCGACATCATGGGCATGACGCGGCAAGAGTGGCCACGTCCATAGGCAAAAAGCCAAATAAACGCACAGAACTGTAAGTTCTTGGGCAACCCGGCCATCATTTATGAAAGCGATGAACGCGGGTGGGAACTGAATCCACTTCTGACCGAGGCAAGCCTCGGAGCCGTGGGTTAGTCTATCAGGGTTAGTTAGCAAGAGTAAAGCCCCCACTTTTCGCGGTGCCGGGCGGAATCGATTCGAATGACCGAACAGCACCCCACCGAGGCAAATGCCGAGATCCTTACCGACCTTGCCGACATCCCGGCGGTCGAGGTAGTCGGTCGATACTTTGTCGAGTTGCTGAACCTTGCCGCAGTTCACTGCGGACTAGCGGAAGACGGACGTCCAGCCGATTTGGACGAGGCTCGCAAGTACATCGATGCCGCGGCCGGAATGCTGACAGCAGTATCCGGCTACATGGGCGACCAGCACGCCCGTATCTGGCGCAACGCCCTGCGCGAGGTTCAACTGGCTTTCCGTGAAGAGTCCTCTGTGAAAGACGCCCCCGGACAGGGACCAGGCGAAAAGTTCACCGGTCCGGTCGCTTAAGAAGCTTCAAACCCAACCGACAGCTTGGCTAAACGCCGAGTTGGCCACGGATTTTTTGGATCGCACCGGCCTGGTCAAATTCCGGCTTTCCCGGGCCGACCTCTTGAAATTCCAGGTGGAACCGGTCGGTGCTCGGTGGTCCCCAGATCAGCAAGCCATAACCCGGGCCACCCCCTCCATGACCGACCAGTTTGGCGGGGTTTCCGTCTGCCATGAACCCAAAGTTGTATCCGGGATTGTCAGACCCGGTGTCTGGGTATGGCACCGAGATGAAGCCTGCCTGGTGCCCGTGGGTTTCCGCTCGGTGGGCGGCTAGGCGCGCGAAACCAGGGACTAGCGATTCGGGATCAGCCAAGAATGTGCCCGAGTAAACCCACTTGGGGTCGTAGTCGCGCAGTTCCGGGGTTTCAAAGGCACCGAGTGATTCCCACTCGGCCACGTCGGAGCCTGGGACCAGGCCGACCTTGCCGAAGACGTGCTCGACCAAAGCGTCGAAGTAACTCAAACCGGTTTGCTTCTGCACCAGCAGGCGAAGTAGCAGGTAACCGATGTTTGAGTATTGAAAGCCGTCATTTTGGTGCGGTAATGCCTCGCAGCGGTCCAGCAATTCCGCCACCGGCCAGGCCGGGGTTCGCTGCGCTACGGCGGCGTGATAATCCGCTAGGCGGCCGTAGTCATCCAGGCCCGAACTGTGGTTGAGCAACGCACCGATGGTCCGGCGGCCGTAAACCGGCGCCAAGTCAAGGTGGCTGCCGATCTCGTCATTCAAATCCAGCCCCAGGCTCAAGACAGCTTCAGCCAGGAAAGGTTTGGAAATCGAGTAGACCGGAATCATCTAGACCAGCTTCACACCCATGGAGTCGACCTCGCTGGCGATGGTTTCGTTCGATGCCCAACCCGCAGCGAGCCGTTGCAACATCTCATCTAGATCGATTTGGCTTAGCCCCGGTATCAACTTGAGAAAAATCAAGACCTCTGGCCCGCGTAGCAGTGACATCGGGTCACCGTTTTGAATGGCGAAGTTTTCGACCTGCGGCTCGGTGTCAATCACCGCGGCAAACGCCTGTTTGACCCGAGCATTACGAACTGGATGGATCCAGGCTTTTCCCTCTGCCAGCGCGCGGAAGGCATTCTTGCGCACGGCAAATTCGGTTGGACTGCCCGGGTCAAGGATGATGCGTCCGTTGCCTTCCGATGCGGCAGCCAAAGCAACCCTACTGGCCTCTATTGGCACGGGACGCGCTTTGGGATTCCACGCGGTCATCGCTGCCACCGAGCTGAAAACTGGCAGCGCGACCTGTCCGTCAGGGCTCTGTACCGAAACGATGGAAAGGTCTGCGCTCTTGTCCACGGTGTGACCATGGGCACCCTCGCCGGACTCGCCAAGATTTGCAATTAAGGGCACCAGGAGGCGAGCCTCGTGGAGAGCGGTTAAGACATTTTCTTGAAGTTCCACCTCGCCGCGGAAGGCCTCCAAGGCCCGCAGTAGCGCCGGGTCAGCGGTGCCGTCATCGCCCGCCCAGGGGTTTGGCTCGAAGTGACGACCCTCCCACGGCACACCAGCCGAATCGGCAAGGCGATCCGGATTGATGTGCTGGTAGTCGTGAGCCATTGGGAACCTAGTGGCCGTTGGCTACCGCGAGCGCCTCTTCGAGGGTGAAGCGGCCCGCATAGAGGCTCTTACCCAGGATGGCGCCTTCGAGTCCAAGCTGAACCAAAGCGTAGAGGTCGGAAATGTCCTGCAGGCTGCTGATGCCACCAGACGCCACCACGGGCTTGCTGGTGCGCTCCATGACCTGTTTCAGAAGATCGATGTTTGGTCCGCGCAATGTGCCGTCTTTGGTTACGTCGGTAACTACGTAACGTGGGCAGCCCGCATCTTCGAGGCGAGCCAGGACCTCCCAGAGGTCACCGCCCTCCTTGGTCCAGCCGCGAGCCGCAAGGGTGGTGCCACGGACATCCAATCCGACCGCAATCTTGTCGCCGTGCTTGGCGATTACCCGGGCAGTCCACTCCGGATCCTCCAGGGCTGCGGTTCCGAGGTTGACTCGAGTAGCACCTGCCTCTAAGGCGGACTCTAGCGACGCGTCGTCACGGATACCACCCGATAGCTCTATCTTCACCGAGGATGATGCAGCCACAACACGACGGATGACATCGCGGTTGTCGCCGCGACCGAAAGCTGCATCGAGATCCACCAGGTGGATCCACTCCGCGCCAGCGGTAATCCAAGCTTTAGCAGCCTCAACTGGGTCGCCGTAGTCGGTTTCACTGCCAGCCTCACCTTGGGTTAGGCGAACAGCCTTGCCGTCGGCGACGTCAACAGCTGGGAGGAGTTCGAGGTAGTTGTTTGGCACGATGTTACTTTCTGCTTGTGTCTAGAAACTATTGACCCAATTAGTCAGCAGGCGAATGCCAGCCTGGCCAGACTTTTCTGGGTGAAACTGAGTGGCCATCAATGGCCCGTTTTCTACAGCCGCCACAAATGGCCCGCCGTAGTTTGCCCAGGTCACTTTTGGAGGCGCAAACGGACCGCCACCAAGTTCCGGGAAGTGCTGGACGCCATAGGAGTGCACGAAGTAGAAGCGCTCATCGGCGATGCCCTGAAACAGCACCGAGTCCGCCGGTGCCGAAACCGTGTCCCATCCCATGTGGGGCAGCATCGGTGCGGCGAGCTTGTCCACCACTCCCGGCCACTGGCCTAAACCTTCGGTCTCAACTCCATGCTCCACACCCTGCTCAAACATGACCTGAAGCCCGACACAGATGCCCAAAACGGGTTTACCGGCAATCAGACGCTGCTCGATGAGGCGAGCCCCGCCCACCTTGGCTAGCTGTTGCATCACGGCCTCAAATGCCCCAACGCCGGGCACAACCAACCCGTCCGCAGCCATGGCGGCAGCGGCATCGGAAGTTAGCTGAACATCGGCACCGGCGGCAGCCACTGCCTTTGCCACCGAGTGCACATTTCCGGAGCCGTAGTCGAGAACGACTACAGTCGGTTGGGTCACAGGGCGCCCTTGGTGCTTGGAATTCCTACAACGCGAGCGTCAGGCTCTACCGCCTTGCGGAATGCGCGAGCGAATGCCTTGAACTCGGTTTCGGCGATGTGGTGTGGGTCACGACCGTCTAGGACAGTAACGTGCACGGTCAGACCAGCGTTGTAGGCGATAGCCTCGAAAACGTGACGAACCATGCTGCCGGTAAAGTGACCGCCAATCAGGTGAAACTCGAAGCCAGCAGGCTCGCCCTTGTGTACCAGGTACGGACGGCCAGAAACATCAACAACCGCGCGAACCAGGGCGTCGTCTAGTGGAACTGTGGCATCACCGTAGCGGCCAATTCCAGCCTTGTCTCCGAGTGCCTGCTTGATGGCCTGACCCAGAACGATTGCGGTGTCCTCAACGGTGTGGTGGACGTCGATCTCGGTGTCTCCCGATGCCTTAACGGTGAGGTCGATGAGCGAGTGCTTGGCGAAGGCAGTCAGCAGGTGGTCGAAGAAAGGCACGGTCGTGCTGATCTCGGACTTACCGGTTCCATCGAGGTTGATGCTCAACTCGATGGCAGACTCACTGGTCTTGCGGCTCAGGGCTGCGGTGCGACTCATCGTCAGTGCCTTTCCTGGGAGATGCGCCAAATGGCACCTTCCAAGTTTATCCGAGGTTGTTTAGGCCAAAACCTCTCGGAGGGCATTCAAGAAGGCGCTGGTTTCGGTCTCGGTTCCAGCGGTGACACGCAAAGTTCCAGGGATTCCGACATTCCGAATCAAGATGTCTCGCTCTAGCAGGGCCTGCCAAACCGCATCGTTATCTTCCAGGCCACCGAAGAGCACAAAGTTGGCGTCCGAGGCGTAGACGTCTAAGCCCATCGCCTCAAGCTCGATGACGATTCGGTCGCGCTGACCCCGGATGTCATCCACATTCGCCAACAGCGCTTTGGAGTGGGCAAGAGCGCCCTCGGCGGCAGCTTGGGTGAAAGAGCTGAGGTGATACGGCAAGCGAACCAGACGCAGCGCATCAATCACCGCTGGGTCTGCCATCAGGTAACCAACTCGCGCGCCTGCAAATGCGAAGGCTTTGCTCATGGTTCGGCTCACCAGCAAGCGTGGGCGACCGGCAAGCAGATTGATCGCGGTCACCGATGTGTCGTGGGCAAACTCGGCGTACGCCTCGTCAACCACCACGATTCCTCCGTACTCGTCTGCAGCTTCGTATGCAGCCTCGATGCAGTCGATCGAAAGCGGAGTGCCGGTTGGGTTGTTTGGAGAGCAGAGCATGATGATGTTTGGCTGGTGTTCCCGGATGGCAGCGGCAACGTACTCTGCCGTCAGCTCATAACGCTCTTGGCGAGGAACGGCGATGTACTGGGTACCGGTTCCCTCAGCAATCAACGGGTACATGGAATAGGTGGGAACAAATCCCAAGGCCGAACGACCTGGCCCGCCAAAAGCCTGGAAGATGTGCTGAAGGACCTCGTTTGAGCCATTTGCCGCCCAAACCTGCGCGGGCGCTATCCCGCGACCGATGTAGTCGGCTAGCGCTGCACGAAGACCTTCGAACTCTCGATCCGGGTAGCGGTTGACTTCAAGGACCGCGCCGGCGAGACGCTGAACGATGTCTATCGCGGCTTCCTCGGGTATCCGATGTGAGTTCTCGTTGACGTTCAAAGCAACGGAAACGGCAAGCTGCGGAGCACCGTATGGCTTGCGGCCAACGAGGTCTGCGCGGAGCGGAAGATCGGATAGTTCAGTCACCTTAACAGGTTACCCGAGGCCGAAGGGAAGGTTTCGGCCTCGGGTAACTGAGGTGTTTGGAACGAGTGAGCCTAGTTTGCAGGCAGGGCGATTCGCTCGCCCGCGAAGACGCCGGCGGTTCCCAAGTTGTTGATGGTGGTCACCTGATCAATCCACTCGCGAGGATCGGTGTTAGGCGCGTACTTCTGAGCCAGCGACCAGAGGGAATCCCCGGCGCGCACGCTTACCCAGTGAATTGCACCAGGTGCGACTTTCTCATTGGACGCCGAGGCACCCGGCAAGAAGTGCGGGAACTGGTTTACCGCGGTAACCAAAAGGGCTAGGACGATACCGGCGCGAATCAAACGAACACGACGGCCGGTCTGGGTGCGGGTTACGACCACCTGAGCAGGTGCGTTCTTAAGGTAGCTTCGCGGAGCCACAACTGGACGAGCGACTGCTGCGCTGCTGAGGTTGCTGCGTGGACTTACTGCTGACATTTCTGGAGCCTTTCTTCCCTGTTGGTCGGTTGCCCGACCCTCATTTGTTTCACCAGTTTTCGAACATCTGTTTCGAACATCTGTTCTAATAACTCAACGATACGACCCCCCACCGACACTTTGTCAAGATTTTTTCTCATCTTTTTCGAAAATCTGTTTGGAAATCAGAGTTTTTTCGAATAAAGTTTCGATAAAGGATCTTGTTAGAGATTCAAACGGTTACCACCGACATTTATTTGGGAGGCCCCGAATGGACGAGAAACTCACGGTTCGCCAGCAGGCAGTGCTGGACGCGATTCGCGAACTGCGAGCAGCCAAGGATCTTCCTCCCACGCTGCGCGAGATTGCCGAAGCGGTTGGCCTGAAGTCGGTGGCCAGCGCAAAATATCAAATCGACCAGTTGAAGGCGATGGGCTACCTGGAGCAACGCGACAACATTTCGCGTGGAATCAGCCTGAATGCACAGGGCAGCTCTGCCACTGCAGACTCAGAAGCCCCTGCGACCAGTAGCAACAATGTCGTGGCAGGAAACTTCAAGTCTTACCCACTGCTGGGAAAGATCGCAGCCGGTGTTCCGCTGCTGGCACAGGAGAACATCGACGACCACATCACTCTCCCAGAGAGCCTGGTCGGCAAGGGAGACATCTTCCTGCTGAAGGTAAAGGGTGAATCGATGATTGACGCCGCGATCATGGACGGCGACATTATTGCCGTGCGCCAGCAGGCGACAGCAGACAACAACGACATCGTTGCGGCTCTGGTTGACGACAGCGCTACCGTTAAGGTTTTCAAGCAAGCAGACGGCCACACCTGGTTGCTGCCGCGAAACTCTGCTTTCGAGCCAATCCTCGGTGACTACGCCCAGATTATGGGTAAGGTAACCGCAGTCCTGCGCTCTATCTAGCAGACGCGTCTGGGCGCAGCTTCTGGACCTAGCTTCAAGACGCAGCTTCTAGCCGTGGGTCATGAACCGCTCTAAATCCGCGGCAAGTTCAGGCTTCACAAACGCCTTGACGTAGGTCCCCTCATCCCGGTATTCCAGGGCAAGGATGCGCCCACTCAGGTGCAGTTTGCTGACCAGGTCGCCTCGTTCATACGGAATCAAACTCTCGGTGAGCACATCCGGTTGCGGAAGTCGCGATTCAATCACTTGCAGCAGCTCGGCAATGCCTTCGCCCGTTCTTGCCGATACCGCCACCGAGTCCGGGGCCATTCCTCGGAGTGCCATGCGCTGAGTTTGGTCTGCCAAATCGATCTTGTTGAAGACAATCAGCTCTGGGACGTCGTGAGCGCCGACCTCGCTGATGACTTCACGCACCGCCGAGATCTGACCCGCCGGATCTGGGTGAGAGGCATCCACCACGTGGACGATTAGGTCGGAGTCGCCGATTTCCTCAAGGGTGCTTCGAAACGCCTCCACTAACTGGTGCGGAAGATTACGCACAAATCCGACAGTGTCGGCAAGCGTGTACTCGCGGCCATCCGGAGTGCGCGTCTGACGGACAGTAGGGTCCAGGGTTGCGAAAAGAGCGTTTTCGACAAGAACTCCGGCTTTGGTGATTCGGTTCAACAGCGATGACTTGCCGGCGTTGGTGTATCCGGCGATTGCGACCGCTGGAATCTCGGTGCGCTTGCGGTTGGCTCGCTTGGCCTCGCGAGCAGGTTTCATCGCCTGAATTTGCTTCTTGAGCTTTGAGATGCGGGTGTTGATACGCCGGCGGTCCATCTCGATTTTGGTTTCACCGGGACCGCGAGAGCCGATACCCTCACCGCCGGCAGCGCGTCCACCAGCCTGCCGAGAGAGCGCCTCACCCCAACCGCGCAGGCGTGGCAACATGTACTCAAGCTGTGCTAACTCGACCTGGGCCTTGCCCTCGCGACTCTTCGCGTGCTGCGCAAAGATGTCCAGAATCACAGCGGTTCGGTCCACGACCTTTACTTTGACCACGTCTTCCAAGGCGCGACGCTGCGACGGTGCCAGTTCGGCGTCCGCGATGACAGTGTCTGCTCCGGTTGCCTGAACCACTTGGCGCAGCTCCTCTGCCTTACCGCGACCGATGAAGGTGGCGGGGTCCGGGTGGGCGCGACGCTGCAGGAGTCCGTCGAGCACTTCGGATCCGGCTGTCTCTGCCAGTGCGGCGAGTTCGTGTAGCGAGTTCTCAGCCTCGCGGGGATCACCCGAAAAGATGCCGATCAGCACGACTCGCTCCAAACGAAGTTGGCGATACTCGACCTCGGTGATGTCCTGTAGTTCAGTGCTTAGACCAGCGACGCGTCGCAGCGAGACGCGTTCCTGGAGTTCCAGCTGATCGCCGTCGTCCTCGGTGTGGCCATGCGTGGATGAGTCGCCGATGGCTGCAGCCTTGTCGGCTCGGCTCAGAATGCGGTCGATGATGGCTGCGGAAGCTGGAGAATTGCCAGACCCAGCCTCGAACTCATCGGCTTCAAACTCGTCTGGATTTTTCGTCATCGCACTAACAATAACCGCGAGGATGAGTTAGTTTTTCTTTTATGTCTTCGGAACACTACTTTTCGGAGACCCCTGGCAGCGATTTCAAACCGAAGCGAATCAAGGTTCAAATCCTTGGCAAGAGCGTTGAGGTTGAAACCTCGGGTGGCATTTTTAGCCCGGATCGGATCGATCGCGGTACCTCGGTGTTGCTAAACCACATCGACGCGGCACCGCGAGGCGGAAACCTATTGGACATCGGCTGCGGATGGGGTCCCATCGCGCTTAGCCTGGCCACCAGGGCCCCTCAGGCTACTGTCTGGGCTATTGATGTCAACGAGCGTTCCATCGAGCTAACCAGGGCCAACGCCGAGCGCCTGGGGCTGACGAATGTGCGAGTTTGCCGACCCGAAGACGTTCCAGTCGACATTCAGTTCGATGGGATCTGGAGCAATCCACCGATTCGCGTGGGCAAGGACGTTCTCCACGACATCTTGAACACCTGGCTTCCCCGATTGAGCAGCGGGGCCAGCAGCTATCTGGTGGTGCAGAAAAATCTGGGATCGGATTCGCTGCAGCGGTGGCTTGGTGAAGTTATGCCGGCCAGCTACGAAATCAGTCGAGTTGACACCGAGAAGGCGTTCCGCGTTCTGAGAGTCTGGAACCGCGGCTAAACCTAGTCCGCCGTTTGCTGGTTCTTATTTAGCTCACGAAGTCGGAAGA